>NZ_LZHN01000010.1:0-33673 GCF_001690435.1 Gilliamella sp. Nev3-1
AGACCCGATTATTCTGTCGTTTGTTTTCAAATGCTCATCTAAAGGTGTACACGAAATAACTAACGGATGCGCAATCAATCTTATTAGCGGTCAAGGAGAAGTGTTTGCTGATAACTGTATGGTCGAACCAGTAAAAGCTGTAATTAAAAGGAAATAATCATGACTACACACGAACTAAAAATTAAATCAGAGTATTTTATGGATGTTGTAAAAGACATAAAAAAGGCTGAAATACGCTACAACGACCGAAATTACAAAGTCGGAGATATTCTAAAGTTGCATGAGATTGATGAGCTAGGTAATCGAACTGGCAATCAATGTAGCGTTATTGTCTCTCACATTTTAGATGATGCTGAGTATTTGAGGGATGGTTATGTAATGCTGAGCATTGACGTAATATACTGATTTATGTAGAGGAATTAGGCGAATTATGAATAGTAATACTCTAAAGAAATATCAAACTCAATTACAAAAATTAAAAGCGAAGCAAAGCGTTGTCAAAACAGAATTAACAGATTGTCAGCATCGCTATAACTCAATCAAAAATGAAATACTCGACGTACAAACAAAGATAAATGAACTATCACGTAATAATAAACTAATAGTTAGCGAACATGCAACAATTAGGATATTAGAGCGCATGTTTGGAATAAATTTGAGCGAAATACACGAGCAAATAATTGCTGAGATTTTGCCAGTTTATACAAAACTAGGGGATGGTTTATTTCCCGTTAAATGTATTGGTTTGCGCGCTGTAATAAAAAACGGCGTGATAGTAACAGTTAAATGAGGAGAACAATTATGACAAAACAATTAAAACCTTGCCCGTTTTGCGGCAGTGAATATTTATTCATTGATGAGATTGATTATAGACTCAATGAAGATATTCCTGAGCATCTCAGAGATGCTATTTGTTTCGCTGTGGTTTGCTATGATTGTAATGCAAGAGGTTGCGAAAAAGATACTGAAAATAAAGCAATTTTGGCTTGGAATTCAAGAATCAGCAAATCACAAAAACATATCAACGAAATTAAAGCGCAAGCTATTGAAGAAGCCGTAAAAAAAGCTGATAACGAAACATACATCGGAGTTGTCGGTAGTGATTTTCCGCCACAAAAACAATATAAAGCTGAAATTCTAGCATTTGCTGATAGCTTAAGGTTAAAACATGAATAAATACAGACAATTACGTAGTTTATTTATTGATGAGAGATGAGAAAATTATAGGAGTAAATAATGTTAGAGTTAACAGAAAAACAGAAACGTGTATTAAACGCAATAAAAGGGTTTATTGATGCCAATGACTACCCACCCACTCGCTCAGAGATGGCTAAAATTCTTAATTACAGGTCGGCTAATACAATAGAACTTTTTTTAAAATCCTTACAGGAAAAAGGATATATAAAAGTGCTCAAAGGAACAGCAAGAGGCATTATTATTAATAAAGAGGTATAAGCATGGGTGAATCAATTATATTAACAGATGATGAACTACATATGTTAACAGGCAAAAAAAGAAAAAAGTTACAGATAAAATGGTTAAGAGAAAACAAGTTCTGCTTTCATGTCAATTTGCTTGGTAAGCCAATAATTCTACGTTCATCATTGAATCAAAAGGTAATCGTTGAACAAAAACAACAACAAGAGCCAGATTTTGGAGCTTTAAATGGCAAGGAACCGTAAAGACAAAAAAGACAATATCCTCCCTCCTCGTGTATCAAAAAATAAATATTCATACTACCTCAAAACAAGAGAAAACAAGACCGTCACACTAGGCTCGATAAATATGAGCATGGTGGAACTATGGGCAAAGTATGAGGGCGTTATTGCTGAACAAAAAGAGGAAATGACGTTTAGTAAACTGTGGAGTACGCACTTAAATAGCGCTGCTTTTCATAAACTGTCATCACGCTCACAAGAAGATAAGTTGCGAGGAGCTAAAAAAATATTACCTGTTTTTGGACATATAAACGTTAATAATATTAGACCTGAACATATAAGACGCTACATGGATATCAGGGGTGAGCAAAGCAAAGTACAGGCAAATCACGAATTATCTTATATGTCGGTGGCGTTTGGCTGGGGCTATGAGCGTGGGTATTGCAAAATAAATCCGTGTTCTGGGGTTAAAAAATTCAGCATTCAAGCGAGAGATAAATATATTGAAGACATAGAGTATTACACAATTTATGATGAAGCGATCGATATACTAAAAGTGGCCATGGAAATATCGTATCTGTGCGCAGTTCGGGAGGGTGATATATTTAAACTTAAGCACAGCCAAATACTTAAAGAGGGTATTTACATAAAACAAGGCAAAACAGGAAAACGGCAAATCAAACAATGGACAGAACGACTAATGGACGCAATTAATTTAGCTAAAAAACTGTTCCCCCCATCCTCCCCCGACTCTCTCGTGCTACAAAATAAATCAGGAGGTAAGCTAATCCAGAAGACATTTAATTCATATTGGTTAGATGCAAAGCGAAAAGCAGAAGAAAAGCTGGGCAGAAAAATCAATTGCACATTTCACGATATCAAAGCTAAAGCTATTTCGGACTACGACGGAGCAACTAAAGATAAACAGCTATTTAGTGGTCATAAGACCGAGGCTCAGGTTAATACATATGACCGAAAAGTGAAAATAACACCGACGTTAAACCCACCCAAAAAAGAAGATTTATTCTAACTGTATATTCTAAGTTAATTCTAAGTGTTGATGATTTTAAAATTACAATATTTTATCTTATTGATTTTACTTATTATAAATGGAGGCGCGTCCCGGAGTCGAACCGAGGTAGACGGATTTGCAATCCTTAACTTACACATTAAAAAACAACAACTTATAAATAAATCAATATTTTACAATGTCAATAAAGGTCTTTAATGGTCGATAAGGGGCAACTCGACCGCCATTTTACCGCCATTTTTAGCGTTTAATTAGTGGATTTAATGCCGCTGCTTCCTCTAAGTGATCGGGTGCAAAGTGAGCGTAACGCATTGTGACTTTAATATCAGTATGCCCAAGTATTTTTTGTAGTACCAAGATATTGCCCCCGTTCATCATAAAATGACTAGCAAAAGTGTGGCGTAATACATGAGTTAGTTGTCCGTCGGGCAAATCAATGCCGCACTTCTCAATCATTTTACGAAAGTATTTATCACTAATAGTACATTTAAATAGCTTGCCCTTTGTCTTTGGTAATTCGTTTAATAGCTCTTGGGTTATCGGCACTGAACGATTACGCCGCCCTTTAGTTTTGATAAATGTAATACGACCGTCTTTTATTTGTGACGACGTCAGATCGCATATTTCAGACCAACGCGCCCCAGTTGATAGCCCAATTTTTACCTTTAACAGCAATTCTTTATCGGTGCTTAATGCAGATTCGGCAAGTACGGCATCGATTTGATCGGACGTAAAGTATGCCATTTCTTGTTCTTGGGTTTTAAACTGCTTAATATTGTCTAAAGGATTGGGCTTATTCCACTCACCAAGTCTTTTTAATTCATTGAATACAGAACGGAAATAAACTAGTTCCAAGTTTAAGGTTCGTTTTGAAACAACCTGCTTAGACTTTACCCGGTATATTTCACCGCTTAACCGTTTTTGTCGGTAATTAGTAAAGTCCTTGGCAGTAAAATTATCGGCAAGCGGATCCCCTAGGCTTTCACAAATAAAGTCTAATATCCGCTTTTCTCTCTCGCCGTCTTCTAACGTTTTGCCGTGTGATAAATACCAAGTATTAACCAAATCAGACAAACGCCGCCGATCTTGCTTTTCAGCAATCCAAGGCTTGGTAGCTGCTTGTTCTTCGATATAGCTTTCATAAGCAAGCGCTTCGCCTTTAGTTGCGAACGTCTTACGGATGCGCCTGCCGCCATCTAAATATTTTTCAAACAGCCATTTGCCGTTGGATTGCTTGCGTACACTCATCCCAGAATTTTAGCCTTTTGTGCTTGAAATTCTTCTTCTGTGATAATGCCCTTTTCTTTTAATGATGCTAAACGTTCTAATTGTTCGAACGGGTCATTATTATTGGTTGTGGGTTGTTGGGCGTGGTTGTTTGCGCTTTGTTCTTTGCTTTGTTTTAGTGCTTCTATTGCTTGCTTAACCATGTTAGTAAACGGTACAACGCCTTTTTTTGAGACGTTTTCGACCGTGTACGTGTGTCCGTCTGCGGCGATTGTTATTTCACCTGATAGTAATTTGGTTTCTCCGCCAACAGATGAGATATGGCTTAGATCTAATGCAACTTGTTTTAGTCCAAAAAGCATGCCTTTATCTAAAAATATTACCCGATGATTGGTTAAAATAATCAGCCATGTTTTACCGTCCATTTTCCCCGACGATATAGCGATCGGTGTTTCGCCCGGCATAGCGATTTGCGGAAAGTGTAAAAATTCTTTTTTAGTAAAAAAACCGTCATCATGAGATATTTTTTTTAATCGTTCAAATTCGGCTAATAATTCAGCTTTTGTTGCTGTTTTATAATCAATCATTTTATTTCCTTCCTCTTTTTTATTATTTATTAAAAATACTACTCTTCAATAACTGATACTCATCATCAGTAATAGCACCACTGTTTTTTAGTGCTGCAATTCGTTCTAGTTTTTCCAACGCTTCGCTTGATAGTTCAATTGATTTTTTTTCTGTTTTGATACCGTCGATATTGGGTTCACCCTCGCCCGTGCAAAGCCACTTCAAATCTGCACCAGTATCTAATATGCATTTAATTACAAAATCAGAGGGAAACGTATTTCTTTGAACCCTACTACCTATAACGCTGGCCGTAATATCCCATCTATCTGCTAGTGATTTAACAGTTTTTAATTTATAGGCAGAAAGAATTCTGTTTATTACGTTTCTACTATTATCAAACTTAATCATTTTTTTTCCATAAACTAAAAACGCATTTCGATGTCTTTTTATATTGACAACGCAATACGATGTGAATTATTATTAAAAAACGCAAAACGACACAAAAAGAGTGTCAATAAGAGTCAATAAAGGTCAATAATTCCAAAAAGGACATAATGCACTATGAGCGAACCGATTTCAATAACTTTAAAGTTTGGACCTTGGGTAACTGTCGAACGCTATGCTGAGCTTTCCGGTTTACCTCTTGAAACAGTTAAAAAATACGTCAAAAAAGGGGATCTTCCGGTCAAGAAGAAACCTGTTTCAGAAAAATCAAGCCGTACCCGTACGCTGATTAATATGTTCGATATCTCAGCGGGTGCGGCAATGGAAAGTAAAAAACGAATCAATTTAATTTTTGAGGTTTAAGCAATGGCTAACTCATTCTATTTAAAAAAGACCACGCAGCAACCAACCCCGATCGATATTCAAATCAACATGCACAACCCAAGGGGTTGGATTGAGAAGTCAAACGGGCAAGTAATTAAGTTGTATCAGCCGTTAATAGGTGATGAAGATGAATGTAGCACAAAGCACTCAAACTATTGAGCCCCGCAGTTTTTTGCGTGAATTTCACCAAATATTAAGCGGTAAGCGCAGTTTGGCCAGATCGGCTTTTAACAATTTAAAACCTGGGCAAAAACGGTTGTTACTTAGTGCGTCGGGCATCGAATTGCGTACAACGGAAATTTATAACGTAGATAGTCAATTTACACATGCGTGGGAAATGAATTACGACAACCTAACAGATAACGAAATTGACGATCTGAAAAAAGGCTTACGTCGGTTGCAAGCGATTATTGATGCATTCGCATTATGTGAAGAAGAAGATTTTAAAAAAGAAACTAAATACAGGTGGTAAAAATGGACATGACAACATTATCAGGCGATGCATTATTGCAAGCCTTAACTCAAGCAAAAGAAGAAACAAAAAGCGGACTCTGTGACGTATTCACGGCAAAGCTGGAACGCTTGGCGGCTTTTATTCGAACTTATGACTTAAGCCCGACCCAGTCAGCCGACCTTTTAGAACAAGAAGCCGAAGTCATGCGGTCAGGGCAACGGGGTGACTTCTAATGGCAGATTTAGCAGATATAGCACAAGCACACATTGAAACAGTTGCCGCCGCGGCTGTGAAAAATGCAAGTGCAAAGGTTTACACCGGCAAATCATCACTTTATTGCTGTGAATGCTGCGAGCCAATACCAGAAGCAAGACGTGACGCCGTGCCGGGGTGTAGTTTGTGTGTTTATTGTCAGCAGATTTTAGAAGCAAAAAGGTAAGCACGGAATCTGACAAATAAGAATATTTCAATTAAACAAAAGGGGGCAATCAGCCCCGAATCTTTTAAGGCTCAAAAAATGTGTGTAGAAAAATCCTTTTTAAAATGGGTCGGCGGTAAAGGTCGGCTTATTCCTCAGTTATTACCTCACTTGCCAGACGGAAAGCGGCTAATAGAGCCGTTTGTTGGGGCGGGTAATGTGTTTATCAATACAAATTATAGTAGCTATATATTAGCTGATAAAAACCGTGATTTAATTAATGTTTATCGCTGGCTACGTGATGATTTAGCCGGATTAATAAATACCACTCAATCATTATTTGATAGTGACATTGATTTTTATGAAGTTCGCTGCCGCTTTAATTGCAACATAACGCAACCGCTCACGTTAGAACGTGCTGCTGAGTTTATCTATTTAAATCGCCATTGCTTTAACGGTATTTGCCGTTATAACCAGAAAGGCGAATTTAATGTACCGCACGGCAAATATAAAAAAGTTTATTTCCCAAAAACTGAACTAATCGCATTTAGCAATAAGCTGATCTCCGTCCCAGTTACATTAATGGCGGCAGACTTTAGGGCTGCGATCGAAATGGCCGAGGATGGCGACGTTATTTATTGCGATCCGCCGTACATCTCAGGCACTAAAAACGATATTTTTACTGGCTACACCCCTCACAAATTTAATTACCCGGTTACGAAATTGTTACGTGATTTACTGGTTCATGCCGTTAGACGTGGAGCAACTGCGATCGTATCAAACAGTAACAACGCTATAGTAAAGGGTATTTTTAGTGATTTCGAAATCTACGAAATCGACGCACCTCGTTCAGTTGCGGCAAATGGTAACCGCAAGACTGCAAAGGAAATTATAGGCGTATTAACGCCGGATATGGTTTAGAGGCTAGACAATGAAACTACATAACTTAAAAATTCAAACAGAACATTTTGAAGCGATTTTAGCAGGAAGAAAAACAGCAGAATTACGTATCAACGATCGTAATTATAGCGTCGGCGATGTGCTGTATTTATATGAGTTTGCTAATGGCAATTATACATGCCGCAAAATTCGTCGATACATTTCTCATATATTAGAAGATGAAAAATATCTACAGAAAGGCTATGTAATGCTTAGTCTTGTCAAAGATGTCAGTTAACACCAGCACAAGAATAACATGACCACAATCACGCACTTACCACCAATCAGCAACAGGGCTAAATCTGCCCTGTTTTTGGCTATGCGTGATTTTTACGATACCGTCGGTAAATTTTTGCCGACAAAATACATTCAACCAAAATCACAATACGCCACAGCCCGCAGACCGCCCAAGGATTTAACAATTATTGAGCGCCCGTTATGGGAACAGATACCGCATGAGTATGATTATTTTCACCCGTATTTTAGTGATTCCCCTTTGTTTATTGGCAGGTACTTCGCTAGAAAATACTTAACACTATATCAAGAAAAAGGCTCAAAAGTTGCTAATACCTATTTACGCACTTGTGGGCTAACTCGTTGCACCGAAGTACAGCAGCAATACGCAATCGAAAATGCCGGAAAAAGTCTGATTGTTCAGGAATTTTATAAACAACTATCGATATTGCCGACGCTGGATAAAATCGACGTTGAAGAGTTGGGCGGTAAGATTGCTGGCTATATGCACAATTTAATTATTAAATTTTTAGAAACTGATGAATTTAAGTTATCCAATAACGACCATGAATTAGCTATCTATAAATTTGCATTAGAGCAACTAAAGCCGTTAAAAATTACAGCCCCCTATTTTGCTGATTATAAAAAAAATGAAATCAGTGAACAGCAAATTGTTATCGCGCTAGCTAAATTATCAGATGATAAGTGGTGGAAAAGCAAGTTAAAGCGACGATGGGCTTTTCAACGTGAACACTTGGCTATTGCTGCCGGGCAAGTCCAGAAATCCGCAAGCCCGTACGCAAGCCGTACTTGCATTGGCGAATGGAAAGAGCAAAAAAGGAAAAATCGGGAATGGCTCAAAAATCAATGTATAGAAAATACTGAAACAGGCGAGCAATTTGAACTTGTTTTACAAGTCGATAAATCCAATGCTAACCCTGCAATCCGCCGTTGTGAGCTTATGGTAAGAATGCGAGGCTTTGAAGATATTGCTGATGAATTCGGCTATGAGGGGGCATTTATAACATTGACTGCGCCGTCAAAATATCACGCTGTACACGCCAAAGGTGGTTTTGTTCAAAACTGGAACGGCGGCACACCCCGAGATACGCAGCGTTATTTGTGCGGCGTCTGGGCAAAAATCCGAGCAAAACTAAGCCGCGAAAATATTAAAATTTTCGGCTTTCGTGTTGCCGAGCCGCATCACGACGGTACGCCGCATTGGCATATTTTAGTTTTTATGCTACCGAAACACAAACAGCGGGTTTATGAAATTATGCAAACTTATGCGCTAGAAGAAGACGGCAGCGAACAGGGTGCGCAGCGTGCTCGCTTTAAGTTTGAAAATATCGAAAAAGAGAAAGGTTCGGCAACGGGCTACATTGCCAAATATATCTCTAAAAACATTGACGGTTATCAACTTGACGGCGAGGTCGATGACGAAACTGGGCAAAATCTAAAAGAAATGGCGAAGAACGTAACGGCTTGGGCTAGCCGCTGGGGCATTCGTCAATTTCAGCAGATCGGCGGCGCACCAGTAACCGTGTGGCGTGAACTGCGTCGACTCGGCAGTCAAAAAGTCGAAAGCCCAGCTATTGATCCGGTTTTGGCCGCAGCCGATGCGGGCGACTGGGCAGCGTATACGCAGCTACAGGGAGGTGCGATGGTTCAGCGCAAAGACCTGCGGGTCAGAATTTCGTACGAGGACGAGCAAAATCAATTCGAGGAGACTATACAAAAAATAAAGGGTGTTTTTTCGCCGCTGGTTGGTGCTGCGTCATTTATTTGTACGCGGCTAATTAAATGGGCTATTGTCTCTAAAAATAGGCGCGAATGCGCCCCTTGGAGTTCTGTCAATAACTGTACGCAGGTTAAAAAATCACCGCAGGACGATCAGCGTGAAGAAATTAGAAAACAATTGAAAATAATTGGCTTGCCAGATGATAATTTCACCATTAATAAGCTTTATTTGCGAGAGAGTATAAAAATTAGTGAAAGTCAGTATTTAAAATTAGATAACACGTTAGATGGTGTGCATCTCATCGTTAGCAATTCGCCAAGCCGATTTAAAAAGCCGATTAAAAATGATTTTGTTGAGTTTGATTTTTAATTAACTTAATTAACTAAGGAGTAACAAAGTGACAACACCACCGAATAAGCCTTTAATCAGACCTGTGCCTCGATCAGTGTCTCTTTTGACTCTTATTAATGAATTAGATTCTTTGCAGTTTAAATGCAATTGTTCGTTAGAGAAGATGCAAGAAGCGCTAGAACATTTAAAGGCAATCAATGAGAAAGTTGACAATAAAACTACAATCGATATATAGTAAAAATACGTTAGCAAAATCTAACGTCAAGATTGGCATCTTGTTAGTTCAACGACGTATAAGCCGCGTCAGCGGTATTTTTATGCGTGCTTAGTCATACCTATTCTATGGTGGACTGAGCGAGGGCTTCGAAAGGAGCGCCGTTTCGTTGAGCGGTAATGCCAACCTTGTTCAGTTCGCCGCCAATATTGGCATGTTGGTGGTGATAGTTTAAACATTATCAACGGATAAAATACTATGAAAAACTTTAACCAACTTACAACAGTTGACACATCAGAAAACGTTATCATCCACCTTAATAATTTTGCAAAAATCGAACAGGCCGAAACAATTGCCCGTAATTGCATCAATGCACATTCAACCCCCACCGATTTCATGGTGATAATTTGCTGTATTGCGGATTTGTTGCATTCAGTAATAGAACAATATGAATAAAACTGAGTGAATTTTTTTGGTGGTAAACTCAATTTTGCTCAGTTTACCACCAACTTCTTTACATAGTTTTATATAATAAAAATCAGATAGTTAGACATTGATCACATTTTTTTAATTTTTTCTTGCCAAGTGATAGCTGTATAAATATACTGTATATATGTACAGTTATTAAAGGATGAAAGAATGGATCAAATAACAATAAATAGCATTAAGTTAGAGCAAGCCGAATTTTTAAACAAATTAATGATTGATGCTGAGTTATCAAACAATGATATAAAAATCGGCTTATGTTTGTTGCATGAAATATTATTAAAAATGAAAGATATTGACAAAACCAAAACTAAACGGGATTAATCACATCAAAAGCTAGCTGTGAGTGATTGCTCCGGCTAGCTAAGTAAGCATTTAATCTATCTAGTCCTTTCGCGCTTGGACTTAACACTCTGTCAAATTCCGATTTAATTCTAAACGTCAAACCACACTCAGGATCTGAGCATGAACAATATTGATAATTTAGCAGTTTGTGGGTGCGGGCGGTTTTTGTGATTCGGGCTTTTTGGCCACATTCAGGACATAATAAAAGTGGAGTACGGCTCATGTTATCCCCTAGTAAGTTCTACACGAGCCAATTATAACATATTTTAATCAGTTGGCGGGATAATTACTTCAAAATCAAATAGTAATCGATTAGAAAATGGTGAATTAATGATGTCTTGATCGTTGTTCACTGAATCACGAATTAAATCCTGTAAAACCTTGGTTTCAGTTGCCATATAATTCTTGCGTAACTTTGTAACATCCCCCGTATTTGAGCCGTTAGCCGGAATAACACCCGAAAGGCCGGCGGGGAAACGATGCGCATTTAAAAGGTCCTGCGCTGAAATGTTCTTGATGTTTGCAAATTCATCTTTTGCCGAGTTTAGATCGCCAACCGGTATCAATTTTATACCGTCGGGACTTCCCTCTGGGATACTTACAAACATATTTTTAAAGTTACCCACCCCTTTAGAATTTTCTATCCTTTCTTTTATTTCATTTTCGACTTCATCGGTGATATTTGGGTCATTAACGTAAAAAATATAACCCATGTGCGCCCCGTTATTATAATAACGACGGCGGAACATAGTGGATTCACTGTTTAACATGGCACTATTTACGCCACCCAAGTAATCAGGTAGACCATAAACTTGTTGCTGTGTGTCGGGCATTTTTACTTGAATTACATCTTCAACTGGGTAAATAATCGTTTCATTTTTATTTGGAAAAACAAAGCCGGTTATTTCGTTTTCATCATCGTTTTTTTGTGCTCTGACATATAACGACATAAGCGGCGATAATCCGACTACATGACCAAACGCATTACGCAGCTTTAGCAGATAACAATCACCGAATATAATTAGATCTAAAAAAGCCGACATAGCTTGCATATTGCTTAATCCGCCACTTTTGTACGTGCTTAGTAACATGTTACGCCTTGCTTGCACTATTCCGCCGTGCTGTGCGTTAATATTCGGTAGTTGTGACAGGGCGAGCCTATCGATTGGGATCGTATAACAATCACGTTCATATTCATTACGGGCATTATGATAATAAGTTAGGTCAGTTAATACGGTTTCCGGCCGTTCAAATGCAATTGAACTCATTCGAGCGGTTTTTTGTGCTTTTTTTCGTTTAAACAGATTTATCATTTTTGTAATACCCATTTTGATTGACGTTTTTTAGTGTTGTTTAATGGTTCATTAAATACCGCGTGCGCTATAGCAAAAAATTCGTCGGCGTGTCCTGTTTGTTCTGTCCTGCTAGCGGCATATGTGATCTGATTTGATTTGGCCGTGGCTTGTTGTTCAATTGACATAAACGCCGTGATTAAGGTTTTTTGCTCCTCGTCCCATTCAATTCGCCCCTCCTCGACAACATCGACCATTTTTAAAACCAATTGATTTTTGATATTTACGTTATAGTGAATATCTCGAACTTCACGCCGTGCAAACTCTTTAATATGTTCATAAACACCGTAGCCGATCCCGGTTATATCAATGCCGATATAAGTAATATTGAACTTGGCTTTAATTTTTTTAATTTCGTTGGCCATATATTTAAAGTTCATACCCCGCCATTGATAAATAGCTAGCACTCGGAACTTTTCATCAGGATGTAACGGCGGTGCAACTAGCACAAATGTAGCGTTGTCACGTGTTCGGCTCGGGTCAAAGCCCGCCCACACTTCACGATTTCCAAATGGCCGATCGGCTTTTAAGTCTAAATCTTGCCATTTGCTTGCATCAGTAATGCATTTTTGTAATTTTTCAAAGTCAAAAACGCCCTTGCCACTTTCGGCAAATTTACAGCAATACAGAATTTTAAAAGCTTGGGCGCTGTTCGAATCTTTTAGATCATCAATGTCAACTTTATCAAAACCGAGGTTGATTGCATCTTCCATCGTGATAAGTAACCGCCAAAATTTGTCTGGGCAGATTGTGCCATTCATGCGCAGCGTTTCATCGGCCGGGAAATCGATATTTTTACGTTTTGGCGATCCGTCTTTCCATTCTTCGCCTGACCACAATTTGTGGCACGGGTGATCGATTGTGCTAGGCGTTGAAAATAACGTTATTCTAAAATCGCCCAATGTCGCCATCGCTTTAGCTCCCGTGTATAACTCAATGAATTTAGCCATCCAGAAAACTTCGTCAAAATAGACATTACCGCTATAACTTTGTGCTGTGCTTACGTTATTTGCACATAAAATCAAATTTGCATGATTGCTTAATGTGATAAAGTCACCGCCCTTTATTTCAACGTTAAAAAATTCATCGGCGATCCGCTTTATGTACATTGAAAAAACCCGGGCTTGGGCTTTTGATGATGAAACAAATATCTGATTATTTCCAGTTAGTACCGCATCTTCAAATGCTTCAAAAGCAAAATAGAACGTAAAACCGATTTGGCGGCTTTTTAAAATAAAGCGATAGCGTGACGCTTGCTTATGTTCTCTAACATAAAGCTGGTGCGGATATAAACGTGTTTGCGCTACTTCGTCAAAGTTTTCTTTGGTAATGCCTGATATGTCATTTTTTCGGCGGCGGCGTGGCTTTTTGACTGATTTTTCATTTTGTTGTTGTAAATTTTGCCCGCTGTGGGCATTAATATTATCTGTAGTTTCAGTTTGCTCTTGTTTGTGCTGTGTTTTAGCCCGTACGTTAATTAATTTGATATGCTGCGCTACCAGATTCTCGATCTCTCGCAGCTCTAACTCGTTTTTATTATCTCGTCCGATCAGTAATGCTAGTCGTCGATTAATTGCATCTTCTACCGATTCTTCACTTAATAGCAACGACCATTTGTACTTTTCTGCCCAGTAGTAAACGATCCGGACGTTTTTTAAATGTAAGGATTTTGCTATCTCTTTTGGCGTATGCCGTTTTAGATATAGTGCCTGCGCCGCGTTAATTAATTCTGAATTATATCTCACGTAACTACCTCTATTTTTTAGATGATAGTATTGTCCTTTAATCAACTGAGACAATCATTAACCCCTTTTCGGAAAAGGGTTTATATCCGAAACGTATCAAGTGCAAACCAGCTTGCTAGCCGTTAACATACTCACATCATTTAAATCAATTCAACAAAATTAAAAATATGGCAGAAATCAAAATCAGTGATTGGTTATGCATTGCCCGGGAAGGCAAAACAATCGACGGGCGAGAAATCAAGCGAGAATGGCTCGAAAGCGTTGTAAAAAATTATAGTGCAGAATTATATCAAGCATTGGTTTGGTGTGAACATGAAGAGCCATTTTGGCGGCAATTTTCTGCTAACTTAGGCACAGTTGAACAGTTAAAGTTAGAAGAAAAAGATGGAAAACTAAAATTAATGGCTCGCTTACGTGCTAATGCTATTTTTCAATCAATGAATGAACAGGAACAGAAAATCTATTCATCAATTGAAATTTTGCCCGATTTTCCAGAAGACGGAGATTTTTATCTTGTAGGTTTAGCTGCCACCGATCAGCCAGCAAGCACTGGAACTTCCCGGATTGCATTTTCAGCTAATAAAAAGGGTTTTAGATCTGAGCCAGTTTTACTATTTAATTCTGAAAAAAAGAGTCACTCAACAAGTAAAAAAATTAATTTATCAAAACTCACTAGAAGAGAGAATTTTAGCATGACACAAGACGAAATTGATGCGCTATTAGCTGAAAATGCAGAAGCTAAACAGCTAATACAAGAGCTACAAGAGCAGGTAAAAACATTAATGGAGCAGTTAGAAAGCGGCAATACAGAAGAAGCGCAAGAAACTGCCGATGATATTCAAGAGCAAGCTGAACAAGCAGAAGAAAGCCTTGACGAAGTACAAGATATTGCTGAAAGCGCGGAATTCTCAAAAATAAAAAAAGAAATTCAACAACTTAAAGCGGAAAACAAAAAATTAACTGAAAGATTTAATGTGCTGATGAAAACGCCAACTACTGCAAAACCGGCGATTGGTTCACAAAATTTTGGCATTGACTTGCATTAATTAAGAACGGGATAAATAAATGTTAAATAAAAAGGCTGAAAATTTAATACAAAAATATTGCACGGCGTTGGCGCAGCAAGCTGGCGTTTCGGATGTTACTCGTCAGTTTTCACTATCTGATCCGATGGACACACGGCTACGTGAAGCAATTTTACACAGCACCGAATTTTTACAGATGATTACTTGTTTTGATGTCGATCAATTAGCGGGGCAAGTTGTTGTAACGGGAACATCTCAATTATTAACGGGTCGCACAGCCGGCGGTCGATTTATTCGTAAATTAGGCGTTACTGGCAACAAATACGCATTAAGCGAAACCGATTCTTGCGCAGCATTGGACTGGGCAACGCTTAGCGTTTGGGCGAATTCTGGCGGTGAAGGTGAATTTTTTCGTTTGATGCAATCGTTTATTGATAAACAGTTTGCGCTAGATATGTTAAGAATTGGTTTCAATGGTACTAGTGTTGCATCAACATCTGATCCTGTCACGTATCCGAACGGCGAAGATGTAAATAAGGGATGGCATCAAATTGCTAAAGAATGGAATGGCGGTTCACAAGTATTAACGACTCCAGTTACTCTGGGTCCGGGCGGTAGTTACGAAACATTAGACGCTATGGCTTCTGATCTTGTTAATCATCTGCCAGTTGAGTGTCGTAACGATCCGGATATCGTGATTTTAATTGGTAGTGATTTACTGGCTCGTGAACAATTTAGATTATACAGCAAAGCGGATACACCAACTGAAAATCTCGCTGCAGCCCAGCTTGATACGATTATCGCAGGTAAAAAAGCGTTTGTACCGCCGTTTATGCCCGGTAAGCGAATTGTAGCTACTACGCTTAAAAACTTACATATCTACACGCAAAAAGGTTCACGTCGCCGTGCTGTTGAAGATGTACAAGATCGCAAGCAATTCGAAAACAAGTATTGGCGCAATGAAGGTTATGCATTAGAAGCACCAGAATTGTACGTATCGATTGATGAAAGTGCTATCTCATTCGTTTAATTAACCACGCCGCTAGTTATCTAGTGGCTCAACAAAGGTTTTTATATGACAGTTGTTTTATCACCATTTCAGCAACACCGGGAAAAAGTTGCACAAATCAGTCAAGAAAAAGCGGTGTTGGTTGATTCAAAAAGTAGCTTGCATATTGTTAATGCTGAGCTTGAACGTGATATCGAATACTTGCGTACTTTTGGTAGCGACATGGCAGAACGCAACAAATATAAGTTGAGTGTTGTGCTACCGAAGTGGCTGCCGGTTGCTGAACGCTATTTATCTGAAGGCAAAATTTATCAAAACCCAATTTTAGTCTGGTGCATCGTTTGGTTGTTCGACACGCAACAAATCGATCAGGCACTAGCTTGGGCTGAAATTGCTATAGAGCAGAATCAGAACACGCCAAAAAATTGGAGCATGAAACTGCCGGGGTTTGTTGCCCGTGAGATGTTTGATTGGGTCGAAACAACGGCAGCAAGCGGGCATTCTGTTGAGCCGTATTTTAGTCGAGTGTTTGAGCTAGTTAAAAATAAGTGGCGATTATACGAATCAGATAAAGCGGAATGGTACAAGTTTGCCGGATTATATTTACTTCGTGACGAAGAAGGAAAGCCAAGAGCCACAGCTGTAGAAGATGTTGAAGTATTAAAACAAGCGCAAGAGTTATTAACTCAAGCACAAAATATTTATGGAAAAATCGGCGTTAAAACAATGCTAACTAATATTGAGCAACGAATTAACGCGCTGAGCAATTAACAGACTACACGCAACCACCAGTGCCCAGCAAATGAGAATTAAGTATTAATTTGCTGATATTCAAAGTTTGCGTACGGGCACTTTTTTAAAGGTATTTTTATGTTTAGCGGTCAAGATTTTAATCAATCAGTAATTATCATCAACAATGACGGCTTCTGGCCTGATTTGAATTTATCTGAGTTTCAGATTGATAGAGCTATGTCGCCAAACATTAACGATCGTTTACTGCGTGATGCAATTGTATCTGCTGTTGTTGAAATTAATTTAACGTTAGAACAGTACAAAAACAAACAAGTGGCAAACGGTATTACGAGCGCCGAAAATTGCGGAGTAATCAGTGTTGAGGGCGTCTCTTCAACAGTGATTATTTATAAAAAAGCCGTTTTTGCACGAGCTAAAGCCGATCTGATCGGTGAATTTGTCAGTATTGCTAGTCGAGATGACAAAATCGGCGAAAGTCAAAAAGAGATGAGAGCGACATTATTAGCAGAAAGCACAAGAGAAATACGTAAATTACTAGGTTTGCGTCGTTGCGGGGTTGCATTGATATGAGTTTGATCACTGAATTAACCGAGTTTCTAAAAACGAATTTACCGCCTGCGGTGTACCGCGGCCAGAAATTTAGTTCATTTATGGACAATTTAGAAATTGATCGCGTGTTTAAGCTGATAACAAAACAGCCGGCGGAGCAACTTTTATGTGCAAAACTGAAATACGATGCGGTAATAACATTTGACGAATTTCCGTACCGGATTTATGACCCGTGTTTGATTTTTGCTTTAGTGATGTGCTGGCTTGAAAGTAAGAATCGGGACGATGCGCAGTTTGATAATGTCAATCCGGACATTGACGTATCAGAAAATGACGAACAAACCGCTTACTTAATGATTGCTGTACCGCTATCAGAAGATATCACGCTGATCGAAGATGAAAGCGGATCAATACCATATAAAGGTAAACGTTACAAGCTCGGGCTTACAAGCGTTTGGGTGCACCCGGAGCAGGTGAATATTAATGCAAATTAGTGGCGAATTAAACAAAGCCCAACTAAAAGAATTACAAGAAGCTATTAAAAAGCTTGAGATGCCGCCCAAGAAAAAACAACGTCTTTTGTGGCGTATAGCAAAGCTGGGAATGATTCCGGCAATAAAACGGAATATTAAAGAACAGAAAGATTTTAATGGTTCTGGTTTTAAAGAAAGGAAAGGCAAGCGTAAAAGCCCACTTTTGAAAAAAATAGCTAAACATATAGTAGTTAGAGAAATGCCGGCGATTGAAGCGGTGAAACTCTATTTTAAGGGACATTATAAAAGCACGTCGGATAAAAATATCCCGATCGGTGTAGTTGCTGATGTGCAACAAAATGGGCGAACAATTCGACAAAACGCCACGCAGTTTAAAAAACAATCAAATAGTAAAAAAAAAGGTTCAATTACAAAAAAACAAATAAAGAAGTTAAGAGAGCTAGGGCATACGCATTCAAACGGTAAAAAAGAAGTTAAATCATCTGCGAAGTGGCTTCGAGATAATTACTCTCAAGCACAGGCGGGGGTAGTAATAAAAAAAATGGTCGATGAGCTAGTTAAGCAATTTTGGTCAGTAAAAATTCCTAGCCGTGCGTTTATGGGCATAACTGATAACGAATTTTCCAAAATATTAGAACGACAACTTAAAAACATTAGCTTTGGCTGGGATGTAAAAGCCCAAAACATAAAAAGAGGTAAAAATTAAATGACTTGGCCAACAATTACAATTAATCAACTTAATTTGTTACAAGGCGAAACCGACGAAGTAGAACGCCGATTTTTGTTTATCGGCAATGCCAGTAAAAACAAAGGGCAAATTATTTCAGTCAATGCACAAACTGATTTTAACGGCGTGCTGGGTAATGAAGATGGCGCGCTAAAAAAAGGCATATTAGCGGCATTAGAAAATGCCGGACAAAACTGGTTTGCCAGTATTGCTATTTTAAACGACGGCCAAGACTGGACTGATGCTGTAATGCAGGCTCAAAAAATCGGATCGTTTGAAGCAGTTGTTTACGCAGAAAGTATCAATACTAAAGCCGAAATCAACAAGGCCATCAGTTTGCGCAAGAATTTAATTTCAAAGTATGGTCGCTGGGTTCGGTTTATCCTTGGTGTAGAGGGGCTACAAGCTAAAGAAACTTGGGCAAAATATGAATCCCGGTTAGCAACACTGCAAAACGGTATTGCTGAATACGCAATTACACTTGTACCAATGATCTGGGGTAATGAGCCTTTTGTCAATGCTGGGCGTTCATGTAATCGCTCGGTAACCATTGCTGATGCGTTAGCACGTGTTAAAACGGGCGCAGTGAGCAACCTCGGTTGTGATGAATTGCCAGTTGATTCCGCAGGTGTGGAATTGCCATTAGCGACTTTGCAAACACTAAATGCAAATCGGTACAGTGTGCCAATGTGGTATCCAGATTACGACGGGATTTATTGGGCGGACGATCGCACATTAGACGTTGAAGGCGGTGATTATCAATCAGCAGAAACAGTACGCGTTATCGATAAAGTCGCCCGAAAAATTCGATTATTGGCAATCGCTAAAATTGCCGACGCATCATTCAATAGCTCGGCTAATTCGATAGCCGTACATCAGCAATACTTTGCTAAGCCGATGCGTGAGATGTCAATCACATCGCAGATTAACGGCATCGAATTTCCGGGTGAAGTTAAAAAGCCCAAAGATGGCGACATTGTGATTACGTGGAAAACACCTAAAACAGTTGATATTTATGCAGTTGTGCGCACGCGTGATATTCCGATGCAAATCACTATCAGTCTGATGCTTGATGCATCCTTAGATCAGTAATCAGGAGTAAAAAATGGGTTCAAGAATTACAGGGAAATCGTTTGACGTCAATTTTGGCGGTGAATTAATACAAGTTAAAAGTGTGACATTGACTATCACTGATAATAGCGCCGTTGCATCAACTAACGGCGTGCCCGATGGGCATATCGCTGGATCAGTAACAGCAGAAGGCTCTATCACGCTGACTAGTAAGTATTTTAATAAGTTGGTAGCGATAGCTAGAAGTTTCGGATCGTTTCGTGCTATGCCCGCATCTGATTTTATGTTTTATGCAGATACTGGCGACGAATCACAAAAAATAGAGGCGTTCGGCTGTAAGTTGAAAATTTCGGATTTATTAAATGCAGATAAAAGCGGCGATGATGAAACTACGCATACTATCGATTACATGGTGACATCCCCCGATTTTGTCAGCATTAACGGGGTGCCGTATTTGTCCGCAACTGATACACGCAATTTATTAAATTATTAATGGGTTATAACAATGACTAATGAAGAATCATTATTAGTAAAAATCGGGCTTGTAGGCTTTATGCTCGGTGTAGCTAAGCTGCTCGCTGGTGACGAAGCGATCACTTGGAGAAAAGTTATTGGGCGAGCGTTGCTAGGTACTGGTTCGTCTCTTATTTCCGGTTTAATAATGATTCCTCACCCAAATGCACCTCAGCTGGTTGTCGTTGGCGCGGCGGCGTTGCTCGGTATTCTTGGGCACTCACTGATTGAATGGGTTGTTATTACTTACATTGATAAAAAACAAAAAGGAAAAAATTAATGAATTTATCAGCACACTTTAAACGCTCAGAATTTGCATGTAAATGCGGTTGCGGCTTTGATGATGTAAATCCACTTTTAATTGATGTATTAGAAGATATTCGTGCTCATTTTAATGCTCCTGTTTTTGTTAATAGTGCATGCCGCTGCAAAAAACATAATCAAGCCGTTGGGGGTAAAACCAGTAGCCAGCACGTGCTCGGTAACGCTGCTGACATCAGAGTAAAAAACGTTCCGCCGTCTGCTGTTGCTGATTATTTAGATGCAAAATGTCCGGAAAATTTCGGGATCGGTCGATATCGCACATTTACCCATGTTGATGTTAGAGCAGTAAAAGCTCGATGGGGATCGAATGAGTAAATACAAACTGGCGATTATTGCAGTGTTGATTTTTTGTTTTGGTATTTATTTTTCATCGTTACAACATGATAGCAAATCACTAAAACAAATAAACCAGCTAAATTTTGAAACACAGCAACAACAATCAGTTATTAACAATAAATCGCAAGAGCTAGAAACTAAGTTAAATCAGGTAAAAACGTATGAACGACAAAATAACAAGAAAGCGCAGACCGCTAGCAATGTTGCTAATAGCGATTGCATTAGTCGTGATTTTGTCGAGCTGTTCAACAAACAAACAGCAGATTACGAGCAAATTTTATCAACAAAACACATTAACAAAGTGCGTTGAAATATTGCCGAAAATTGAGAACAACTCAGCTACCGCAATACAAAATGCACTAATTGAATGGCGCAGCATTTATATCGACTGCGCACTTAGGCACAACACTTTAGTAGAAACAATAAACGAGGTACAACATGAAAATCACTTTAACAATTAATGGCACAGATATTACTTTTGAACCAACAAAATTAGCTTATAACACGTATATCAACGATATCACGATGAACGACAAAATTGCGCCTGCAACTAACTTTTTACGTCGTACGGTTTTGGCTGATGATAAAGAGAAGTTAAATGAAATTTTGGATACATATGTTGGGGCGGCATTACAAATTATTGAAAAAGTTATTAAGCAATACGCACCGGATTTGGAAATTGAAGTAAAAAACTAAACAAGCGGGTAAAGAAGATTGAGCAAAATTCGTTAGAACAACTCTTGATCTTGCGTCGCTACTATTTGCCGGCAGAGGATGACAGTAGCGAAAATTTAGCCCGCGCGGCGTGGTTAGACAATCATTTAGCAGAGGCAATGGCGGCAGCAGTAGCAAATGGTATAGGTAAGGCGTTTAAAGGTGTTAAATAATGTCATCATCATTAGATTTTACAATTAAATTAACTGATCGCGTAACAGCACCGCTTAAGCGTGTACAGTCTCAATTTAAGTCATTTAATGCCACTGCTGCAAGTTCATTTAAAAAAGTCGGTGGCGGCAGCATCGCCCTTTTTGCCGTTGCCAAATCAATTACCGGGTTGTTATCTCCGGCCGAAGAAATGGATAGAGCACTAAAAAACGCTAGTTTGGGCGGTGTTTCGTCAATTAATGAGCTGCGCACAGCAGCCAAAAAATTTAGTGCGGAATACGGCACTAGTGCTATTGATTTTGTTAACTCAGCATCATCAATTAAAGGGGCGCTGTCTGGTATTAGTGATGCCGATGTACCGCAAGCTGTTGCTGCGATGAATATGTTATCAAAAGCCACGGGTGACAGTGTTGAAACGTCAACCGGCTACATCGAACAGATGGCAGCAAACTACAAAGGCGCTGTGAATAAAATCGGGCATCTAAATTTTGCGCGACACGCTGCCGGTATTGTTGCATACGCTAAAAATAATTTTAACGTGTCAACTCAGCAGCTACAAAATATGATGCTAAAAACCAAGGGGACAGCCGCGAATAATGGCGTAAGCATGGCTGAACAAAGTGTGGTTTTGGGTATGGCAAGTAAAAGCCTTGGGGCGGGCGCTGCTGGTTCGTATGCTGCACTGTATAAAAACTTAGGAAAAGCGGGGAAAGAGTTAGGGCTGTCGTTCGCTGACGCTAACGGCAAAATGCTATCAATGCCGGAAATTATTGCAAAAATACAGGGCAAGTTTGGCAAAGATTTATCAAAGAACATTAAAGCACAAGAAGCGTTGGATAAAGCGTTTGGTGCCGGTGCTGATATTGTAAAAACATTGGCAAATAATTCCGATGAATTTAATCAACACATGACAGAAATTGGTAAAGGTCAAAACTTTAAACTAATGCAAAAAATGGCTCAGGGTAATGTTAAACCGTTGGAGCGCATTAATGCTCAATTTATGAATATTAAAGAATCTATCGGCCGGGCATTGCTGCCGGTTTTAATGCCTGTCATGAACGCTATTAGTGGCATTATCGGCAAATTTGCAAAATGGTTAGAAATGTTTCCGAATATTGCCAAGTGGATCGGTATTATCACTATTGCGCTGATAAGTTTAGCTGGTATTGCTGCTGTGTTTGCAATTATTTCAGGTGTTATATCGTTGCTACTCTCCCCTATTACTCTGATTATTATCGGCATAGCAGCGGTAATTGCGTTGTGCTGGGTATTTCGTAAGCAGATTAGTAATGCGATTGATTGGGTAATTGAAAAGGTAAAATCGCTATGGTCGGCGTTTAGTGAAACGTGGGTGTTTAAGATGATTGCGGGGTCATTAAAATTCATCGGTAAAGTATTTTTGCTGCTTTGGAAAATCGTTAAATTTGGGATCAAGGTTTGGGTATCTCTGTTTGTTTGGTTGAAGGACACCGTTGTATCTGCATTTTCCGATGCTATTACATTAGTCTCTCAATTTTGGGACTATATGAAAGATACTTTATATATTCAATTGTGGATTGAATCGTTCAATCTATTATCTGATTTTGTTTGTGGTGTTTTTGAGTTTATCGGCGATACATTTATATCAACAATCGATGATTTAACAGCCGGATGGGATAGTTTTGTTGAGTTTTTTACTGATGCTGACGCATTTTCAAAAGTCGGCGATGCATTGAAAGAAGCGTTTTGGGGCGTTTTTAAAATCATTCAAAACAAAGGAATAGATGTTATTAATACAATTATCGATGGGTTAAATTACATTCCCGGGGTTAACATTGAACTGCTTGAATACGAAAAAATCGACGCACCCGAGCAATCCCCTGTTAGCACTGCAAAATCGCCGATTACAAGCACCCTTGTACGTGATATCGATCATGGTGGATTATCAAAAGAGATTCAGAACAGTAAATCACAAAATATTGATAATAGTAAGAATATTCAATCAGTATCAATCTATAATTCGCAGCCGATGACGCCCGCGCAACTGCAAGAGTGGGAGCAACTTTATGCCGGATAAGTATTTTGATTTACTCATTACTGATCGTAATTTTACGCTCAATGCGGGCTATGAGCCAAATTTGGCAAAAAATCAGCAAAGCATCGGTCAAGATATTAAACATGCAATTATTGAAAGCGGTTTAGCTACTGAATTAGTTGCTGAGCGCTCGCCGACTATGCGGTATGACGTGTTTACTAGGATCATTCTGTTAGTTGAAAGCGACCGCCGCATTGTGCCGGGAACAGCACACATCAAAGAAGAGACGGCGGAAAGGCTTTATCTGACCGCTGACACTTATGATTTTGGAAAAATTGGAGTATCGATCGATGGCTGATTATCAAAAAATGTTTGAAAAAATTCTACACGATCACGGTATGCCAGTTGACGAAAACGCTGCCCGTAAAGAGTTCGAAGAATTGACAAAAGCAGAGGGGTTAATCACCAATACATCGAAATATTCTCCGTTTTGGCGTTTGATGTCGGCTATCGTTATAAAGCCTTATGTTTGGCTAAAAGATGCATTTATCAAAAATGTATTAATGAATATGTTTTTAATGACTGCAAGCGGTCAGTTTTTAGATCTGTTTGCTAATGCGGTTAATTTAGAGCGTAAACCCGCAACATTAGCCGCGGGTGAGATTTTATTCACTAAAGCAAATAAAAATCAGGCGGTTGTTATACCTGTGGGCACGGTGATCAGCTCGCCAGAGATTAACGGCGTTACATATCAATTACAAACTACTCAAGAGTATAGCATACCGGCGGGTGTTGAAACTGCACGCATTCCGGTAGTGGCGGTTGGTAGCGGTGAAAACTATAACTTGGCTGCTGGTTATTATCGTTTTTTAGTTGAACAGATAGACGGTGTAACTGTTACTAATGACGATAACTGGTTGATATCGCCGGGGGCTAATATTGAATCAGATGATGATTTAAGAGATAGAACCAAAAACCAGTATAACTTTGTTGGCCACTATCACACTGATGCCGTATATCGTGGCATTGTGACAACAATTACAGGTATTTCAACAAAACAAGTCTATTTTGTGCATGATGCGCCGCGTGGTCCGGGTACAGCTAACTTATATTTGTTACTGAATGACGGTGTAGATTCAAAATATTTTATCGATAAGGTAAATAACTACATTATGGGGCAAGGTTACCGAGGCCATGGCGACGATCTGCGGTGCTTTGCTGTACCAGACAAAAAAATTGATATTGCTGTTACGTTATATTTTGAACGTGAACAACAACCGATCGATATTAATCAATATGTATTAAACGTTGAGCATTTTATACGTTGTGCCTTTCGTCAGAATAACGACTATAACGTAACGCAAGTAAATGCGTATTCACGGTTTAGCATCTCAAAATTAAACGAAGAATTACACGAACAATTTAACGAGTTACATTCGATTGTATTTAACATCGGCGACATTGTCAGCGAGCTAGAAGTGCCAAGACTTCGAACTCTAACAATTAATACTGAGGTCGCAGAATGAAACTAAAAATCAAGCTGCCTTTTTGGATGAACAAGGGCGAGCCGTTAAAGCTTGCTAATGCCGCGGCTCGATACTGGGAAAGAATGTATCAATGGTTAAAATTCCCCGTTATGCAGTTCGACCCATTGACGTGCGACGAGCGATTGTTATTTCTATATGCATATCAACGCGATGTTAAACGATTAAATAGTGAGCCATTAGCACTATATCGAAAACGCATTAAATACGCATACGCTAATGCCGCCGATTCTGGATCCGTTGTTGGGTTTAAAAATATATTTGAGCGTTTAGAAATTGGTACAGTTCAAATACTGGAACGCCAGTACGGTTATGATTGGGACGTTATTATCTTGCGATTATCTGATAACCAGTTAACAAATAATCGTGAATTATTAACGGAAATTATCAGGCA
Source organism: Gilliamella sp. Nev3-1 (assembly GCF_001690435.1). NCBI lineage: Bacteria > Pseudomonadati > Pseudomonadota > Gammaproteobacteria > Orbales > Orbaceae > Gilliamella > Gilliamella sp. Nev3-1. The sequence goes on from NZ_LZHN01000010.1 coordinate 25,228, forward strand.
ATACGGCCGAACCTGTAGACGTTATTTTTTTGAAATTGTTCACGTGCAGCCGATGCGTTTTAGATGCGGCGAGTTCAATAATAATCAACATTACAACGGTTCTAAATTTGATTTTAAACGAATATATACCGCAACAGTAATTTTAAAAGCGGGCGGGTTTGGCGAAGTAAAAGAATTTAATGGAGTACAGCAATGAGTAAAACGGCAATAGTAAAAACAGGCGAACAGTTTTTTATAAAACAATTGAGCAAATCACAACCGATAAAGCTCGATCGAGTGATTTTTGCAAATATAAACGGCGTTAACGGTAATACAAATATAGACACTAACAGCAAAATGCCAGCCCAAAATCAAATTGTATATACAGCACCGGTCACACAATGCGGTTTACTAAATGATAAGACGGTAGTTTATTCTGTTATTTTAGACACGAGTGTCGGCGATTTTTCGTTTAATTATATCGGGCTAGTGAACTCTGAAACCGACACACTGTGCATGGTCATGCATACAGATTTAACGAAAAAAATTAAAACAGCTGGACAAAGACAAGGCAACACGATAACAGAGTCGATTTGGTTAGAAATTGATAACGCATCTGAGTCGACGGGTATTACTGTCAATGCTCAGACATGGCAGATCGATTATTCAAAACGATTAGCTGGTGAAGATGAGCGTATTCGATTAACTAATTATGATTTATATAATCGATTAGCCATTCATAGCGGTTTTACAATAACTAAGAATAATAATCAATTAACAGTATCTGCGGGGCTTGCGTATGTTGCGGGTTTGCGAGTTGAGCACATAGCGCAAAAAGCCGTGAAAGTTAAAAATAATCAATCGCTATATATTGACGCTTGGCTAGCTGGTACTGTAACCGGAGAGTGGTCTGTAAACTATAATTTAATTGCCGGCACTAATTTAAAAGATTACGAAAAAAACCGGTTTAAGCACTTTGTTGAGCGTGTAGCTTCAGTTGACGCAAACGGCAAGCTAGTTGTTGTTAAACCGAAGTCATTTATTACAACGTACGATCATGCAACGACTGAAAAAACGGGAATTGTTCGGCTCAACTCATCAACTAACAGCACCTCAGAAACAGAAGCAGCAACGCCGTTGGCAGTAAAAAAAGCATACGATTTAGCGGCGGGTGCGGTAAAAATATCTGGTGACGAAATGACGGGGCAATTACGTATGTCTGCTGAGTCGGCAGGTATTAAATTTAAATATGTAGATAGTAATAACGAGTTTGTATTGCGTACGCTGAGTAATAGTTTGTCGTTTATTTTTTACGACGAGCAAATAAAAAAATGGTCAACAAAATTAGCATATATAACAGATAAAAAACAATGGTGTTTTCTAGGTGTTGATGATGTCACAATTAACAATAAATCAGTGTTAAAAACGGGTGACTATGGTATCGGCGCGGCGACAGGTGCTATAGCTGAAAATTTTGACGATCATCTTGTTGGTGGATTTTATCAATGTAGAACAACGGATTTTTCAGATTTGCAACTGTCAGGTAATAGTACTGCAACATTATTAGCATATCCGAGTAATAGTTCAACTTGGAAAATTGAACAGCTATCAGTAGTTAACTCAAAAGAGCCGCGAATTTATTATCGTTGTGACACGAAAGAAGGAAAACAAAAATGGCACGAAGCAATTACAACAGCAAATATTAATTCCTATTTGCCAGCTCCTCCTCCCCCGCAAAATTGGTATAACGTAATGGGGCAACGAGGAGTAAATATAGTTTATACAAATACAACGGGGCGGCCCATTTTTGTAATGATTTCTATGTATCATCAATGGTCCGGAACTGAAACTCATATGACACTGTCAATTAACGGAATGGAATTTTTTGCATCTGCGGGCGGCGCCGGCAGCGGTAGCGCTAAAACCGTGACTATGTATATGCCGATCCCCGCGGGTTGTACATATAAAGTATCGGGATACGGGGATTTAACAAGATGGTTTGAGTTGAGGTGAAATCATGAAATATTATAAAGATAATAGTAATCAAGTTTATGCGTACTGCGCCGATGGTTCGCAAGATGAATTTATTCCCGCCGATCAAGTTGCGATAACAGAAAAAGAGGCATTAAAATTAGTTAAGCCGCAGCTGGCAGACATTCACTATCAGAATCAATCAATTAAAAATTCATTGTTTGACGAAGCGAGCAAAAAAATATCATTGCTACAAGATATTATTGAGCTAGATATGCAGAAGTCTAATGAAGAAGAACAACTGAAACGCTGGAAAAAATACCGCATTTTGTTAAATGATATTGATGTAACGCAAACAAAAATTAATTGGCCTAAAAAACCGGAGTAGTCGATCGTGTGGTGCGGTAAAACATTTTCATTAGCAAAATATCAACAGATGAATTTTGAGGTTGTAGCAATTGAGCCGTACAAAGTCACTAATAGCAAATTTTTATCACCCGAAGAAGCAATCAGGGCGTTATTAGCAAAAATCGACAGCATAACGCCGGTTGCTGTTATATTAATATCTTCAGTGACGGAAACCGGTTTTATTAATCAATTGGAAGCGTTAAGTAAGCGATGGGATTTGCCGGAAATCAATCGGGCACTGAGAACAGCTAAAACAGTGCAAGATTTAGATATAACAAAAATGGTTATACCGAACCCGGCAGATCGTAAAATTGTAAAGCAACTATCATCAAGTAACACGCGTGCAATTGTTAACAGTCAAACGTTAAAATCAGCACAAAAAGACGCTAAAGCGTCAATTGATAGCGTAATGAGTGAATTACAGCAGTTTGCACAGCAAAAAGAAGCGGTTTTAAACAAAGTTGCAAATAAAACGGCTTCGTTAACTGGCGGTAGTATTGATATAACGTTTTTTTACGGTTTTCCATGTGATCTCTATAAAGAGTTGCCAAATAAAGAGCATATTTTCACTTTTTTATTGGCATTTTCTGATAACAACTTAAAACCGATATTGGATTTAGTACATGATAGAAAACTCACAGATAAACACAAGTAACGGATCTGCTGGAAGTGTTGATAATATTGTGTTAGCACTGGATGGTGAATCAATTATATTAAAAAACCCGTCAATTTCTGCTGAGTATGATTTGCCGGAAGAGGACCAAAGCGGGCAATCTTCATCAACTCACAGCAGTGAAAAGGGCATCAAGCCGAAAAAATTAAATATTAATGGATTGATTGAATATTCAACACCGGATCGATTAAGTCGATTGATTGAATTGTCATATCAGACAGAGAAAGGCGGAGCTAAAAAGCTGTATCGTGTAGCAAATGCTACAGCTAACGTTATAAATTTACGTGAAGCTGTTTTTAGTGGCAAGATTTCGGTTTCTCCGCACTCTACGCTACTTGCGTGGCAAATCGGCTTTACATTATCAGAACGTAAATCAGTACCTGAAAAACGAGAGGCAAGAGCACAACAGCGAGCAGTTGAAAACGGTGACGAGAGTGTCGGCGCAATAATTGAAGAAGTACCAGCCGAGCATGAAGAAAAAGACGGGCTTTCTTGGTTTGAAGAAAATATTTTAGCTAAAGCTAATGATGTTATGGGCTAGTAAATGAAAATAAATAAACATGCAATTATTAATAATGAACGAGTTCAAATTATAGATTGTAATATTGTATTAGAACTAAACGCTTGTGGACGTGGTTTTATTGTTATTGCAGATAAAAAAACATCACTTAAAAACAAAGTAATAAAAATCAATATAGGCTATAACAATGACTTACAAAGATTTTTTACTGGCTATATCGAAAGCGAACAAACAACATCACGCAACACTAAAAAGCTGTTTATTCGTGAACTGATCGGTTGTTATCAACAAACAATTGGTTGTTCGTTTCAGCATCCAACATTAAAAGTTGTTGCTGATTATTTGACAGAAAAAAAGGGCTTGCAGTTCAATTTGCCGGCCGCTGATTATGTTAATAAAAAAATCCCACACTTTAAGCACGCAGGAACAGGATTTCATTTATTACAAGAAATCGGACGAGCGTTTAATATTCCAAATTATACATTTTTTCAGACGCCGGTTGGTGGTATTTATTGCGGTAGCTATGATGATAGCTATTTTAGTGATAAAGACATCAAGTTTGGCGATGATTTAAATAAAATCGCATCTTCAACCGCCGGATCTAACATTGTCGAAATTCCGTTAGTGCCAAAGCTACGCCCGGGCGTTAAAATTAACGGTAGAAAAGTATCAATTGTCAATTTGATTAGCGACAGCATGACAATAACCTTTGAAGACAATGCTGGGAAAAAATCAGCAACACGGCGACAAATTGAAAAAGAATTCCCAGAACTTGCCGATGGTTATCATCTGTCAAAAATGGCCAAGGTTGTAGCAATTTCTGACGAAACAAACTTAGGTGATATCTCTACCCCATTCCGTCCCAAGTACGCCGTTAATGTGCAGTTATTAGATGAAAACGGCAAAGAATCGACGACACCGGTTTATAAAGCGGTACCGTTGCCTGTTACAAATATAGGATCTGAGGGCGGGGCGTACCACTACCCAGAGGAGGGCACAGAAGTAGAAATAGGGTTTATTAACGGCAAGCCCGATCAGCCGGTTATACGAAACATTTACCCGAATAACAAAACAATGCCAAACCTCAAAAAGGACGAGCATTTATTGCAACAGCGTGCTGAGGTTTTTACAAAGATTGACAACGTCGGCAATATGATACGTGAAAGCGATCAGACTGTGACAGATAACGCCCGCGATTATTGTTTAAATAGCGATTCATCAACTGAAAAAACAACAACGAAAATAACAACAGTTAATGCTAATTATACTATCAACACGTACAGTAACTATAAGCTGTCTGCGAACACTATAACGCAACTTGCACTAAAGGATTATACAATTGGGACTAATTCGAATTTTGTGCAGTTTGTCGATATTGATTACTCATTAACAATAAACAACAATCAAACAATATCAGTAAAAAATAAAATTGATATTACAGCAAATAAAATTGATATCACAGCAAACAAAATCAAAGAACAGATTGAAACAATTCGCCAGAGTATTGCGGGTGCAAAGCAAGAAATTATCGCCCCTCAAGTTTGGATCGGTAGCGGTGAGATAAATGTATCGCAATTGATGCTTGATACGCTAGAGCTGATTGAGCGGCTGGCTGATTTAACAGCGCAGCATACACACCCAAACACAACCGCCCCAACTAATGCAGGCGCAATCACAGGCGTAAAAACAGATGCGATAAATCTAGATAAAAAATACTCGCCCGTGATTGCAAAATAATACGTTGTGCCCTCACCTCGCCCACAATCGTGGGCTTTTTTATAGTGAACCTCTATATAACTTTATTGCTTCTTCGATAACCATGCCTTGCGATTTGCCTGTGCTTTTGCTTAGCTCCGCAATCATCTCTATAGTTTCAATCGATAATTTATATCCTTTAGGTTTTACCCCTCTTTTTTCATCACTTCTTTTTTGAATTTCAGCCCTTGATAATGCCATATTTCCCGCCTTGATTTTTTATCAATCAGTTGTTATATTAAGGTCATCGGCGGGGTCGCACCCCCGCCTTTGATTGGAACTAGTAAACCGGTAGAGATACCGTTAATAGAACCAAGAGAATTAAGATCCGAATCATCTTCTTTCACCCTTAAGCCCCCATCGAAAGCTGGGGGTTTGCTTTATCAGCACCCCGCTGATGTTTACAATTATAGATGCACCTACCAATAAAGTCAACCCTTTTTTAGATATTTTTTTAAACAAAATAAAAATAAATCAATAACCCACCTGAACCATTGGCTATTTTTATATCTGAGTTATTAAAAAATAAATAATCGGGGACAAAATCGATCGTGTGACCTAATCTGTGCTACACCGCACCCGCCTACGAGGTTTGTACGTGAAATTTTTTTCAGTTAGATTTTATTACAAAACAAAGCTTAAAGGCTTATTGAAAAAAGGATCTTAAAGGATCATATAAAACTGAAATAAAAGAAATGCTTTTCAATATTTTTCAGTTTTTAACTTATAAAAAAGATCATATTAAATAATTAATATAATGATAAATAATAATATTTTTATTTTAGGTGATGTTTGGAACCTAGATCCCAAAATTAATAAAATATAATATTCATTTAATATCAATTTGTTATAAATTATTACAACTGAAATTTTATTACATTGGATAATATGAAAATATCAATATTAATAGATGAATCGTTTGATATAGAAAATTGTGAATCGGGTTATATCGTGGCACTTATGGTAAATGAGTGGTGGGTCTTTTTAAAAAAAGATTCTCTTGATCTAATCGGTGTATTTGAAACAATTCACGAAGTAAAGAATTTTATATCATCATTGATAATGCCAATTGACTGAACAATTATAAATTGCTCAGTCATAAATATCTTTTATTGAACGTGATTAATTGTTTCACGCAATAAATCATGAACACAAGTTATAGCGCATAGCGTGTCATTTCAATGTCAATGATTTTTATTTTGAATATGTAGGAATGGATTATATACGATTATAAAAAAATTGCACCGCCATTTTACCGCCACTTGTTATCATTCACTTCAGAAGTTGTTAGGTAAGTTGTTGATTTTTATGGAGGCGCGTCCCGGAGTCGAACCGAGGTAAACGGATTTGCAATCCGCAGCATGGCCACTCTGCCAACGCGCCTTAGTGGTCTGTCTGAATAGGCTGTAAATAGTAGCACTGCCTTGAATAATCGTCAAGATTAAATAGATTATAATTACAGCAATCACGTTGTTTTTAACTTATTTTTTTATAACCTAATTATTCGTGGCAAAAAATCTAGTGGTTCAATATATTTAAATAAAAATAATCTTCAAAGTTAATTAATAATAATTACAGCCTTATAACAATGATGTAAATAATAAAAATTACAAAATATTCCTTATGTTATCAAATAACTTTAAGCAGTGTAACTACCACCTAAAATAGTACAGCAAAAAAGTAGCTATTGATGCCCCTTTCTCATGATCGGCAGAATTTTCATAATTAGAGCCCCTCTCGTCTTTGCATATGTAAAAAACATACTAATTAATATCGCGCGCTTACTGTCGTAACTAGCACTCTTGCTTTTAACTTCTCACAATATTACCGTAATACATCAAGCGTTATTTCCGACAATAATAACTTTTCGAATTTCGGTGCAACATCTCTATTAATTATCCCGCTAGTAACATCATGCGTTCTATCTGTATAATCAACATCCGCAAACCAACGTTCTAGTCAATAACCAAACACGTCATTATTCATGATGGTTTTCTAAGTTGCTTTCCCTCGCAGAGAAATATTATTTGCCAATATTCTTTAACTTCTAGTAATTTATCTCTAGCTTCAGATAGTGAAATTTCACCCTGTTTTCCAAACATCATTATTTCTCTTCTTTCGTTAATACGATAATCATAACGAAGCACTATTGTCTCCGTTTTTAATACTACAACATACAAACAGTCAGGGTCTGGAATTTTATACTACTTATCTTTAGGTTTTATTCATTTTAGCTTTGTTTCTGTTAACATAAAACACCTCGATACCGTCAGCATTGTCGGTACTTTTGATAAGATGTTTATATCAAACGTTAATACTATCAACATTACCGACAAAAAATATAAGCTAAAATGAGAAGATATAAGATTGATTGAGGCTAAAAAGCCTTGTTATACAAGGCTTCAGATTGATGACAAACCTCGATATAATTCGGGGTTTATTTTTTTATTTAAACCATAAATAGGCTTTTTAATTTGGATTTTATTAAATAAATTAAAAAATAGCTTAAAAAAACGTAACAAAAATAGCTTTATCGCTATTTTCTTGATATTTTGAGCCGTTGCGGCCAATAAACACTGCATTTGAACCTGCGCTCTTCCTCTAAATCGTGCATAGCGATGTCCGTGATGTTGTTTAGCATCAGCAAAGCTGCGCTCTATCGTTTCTTTTCGCCGAGCATAGACTTTTTTACCCCACTGACTTAAACGAATCTCGTTGGCTTTCTCTTTATCTGCTTCCCAGATATGCCGTGTGATGACTTTCTGTGTATTTTTACTCTGTGTACACTGTGACAATAACGGACAGATTTTGCAGGTTGTTGCATCAGAATGATAATGACGATAACCTTCCCTGCTGGTAGTTTTATATTTTAATGTTTGCCCGTTTGGGCAAGTATAAGTATCGTTTTGACTGTTATAGATAAACTGCTTTTTTCTGATGGGATTCGCACCATGGGTGGGACGACGATAACCCAACACCGGATATATCTGCTCTGCCAGCAGTAAATGGCAAATGGGAGCCGTAAAATAACCCGCATCAAGGCCGACACCAACCGGATTAAAGCCAAACCGCTCTAACTGGCGTTTTAATCGAGCCATGTAAGGCTGGGGATCATGGATATTTCCAGCTGTGACATAGGT
>NZ_LZHN01000011.1:0-77509 GCF_001690435.1 Gilliamella sp. Nev3-1
TCTGTGTTAAAAAGTGGTGATTATGGTGTTGGGGCTGTTGTTGGTGCGATAGCTGAAAATTTTGATGGTCATCTTGCAGGCGGTTTTTATCAATGTAGCACATCTGATTTCTCTGATTTGCAATTTGCGGGCGATAGTGCAGCGACACTATTAACGTATCCGAGCAATAGCAAATCGTGGAAAGTTGAGCAGTTATCAGTAGTTAGTAGTAAAACGCCGAAAATCTATTATCGTTGCGATACGCGAGATGGCAAACAGAAATGGTACGAAGCGATCACAACAGCGAATTCAACTGTAGATAGCAATGGTTTTCTGAAAAAAGCGTCGCCAATTTTGCGGTTGTTTGCGACTGAAAATATTGATGATGTTGATGATTTTAAAAAATCGGGCTGTAGTTTAGTGAATGATTTGGCCGCTGGCGTGACAGCTAAACGAATTGATATTGGTCATTACGAAATCAGCGGTAGTTTAGGTTTTGCAAAAGAGGGGTGGTATATAACGCTACCCGAGGACGCTAACGGCAATAAAAAATTTTTTGCTGAGTACTCAACTGATGAAAACAACATCATCACAGTTAAAACATACACACGAAAATTCGATTTTGAGAGCTGTCAAATCGTTGCTGGTGAGCCAATTGACATAACTGAGGGACGCTGGATAGACATTCGATTAGAAATGCCAGTTGTTGAGGTAATTGAGAATGAAGAGCCGATACCGAGCACACTAAATCCAGTCATTATTAACAATGATGAAAACTAACTAACAAAACACACTATCAATCTTCAACTTACAATACTCAACAGCGTCATCTAGCATCACAAAATCAGCTATATCAAATAATGTTTTTGGTGTTTGATAGAACACATAATTGTGATCGTCATAGCTGTTGATAATGTAGCACTCGCCGACGATCTCATAATCGTAATCGTCGGGCGTCATGCGTATGTAAATTGGTAGCGTGTAGTTTATTGTTATCATACTGTGAAAAATTGATGAGTTTTATTTATTATAGATAAATACTTTTTGATGTGAACTTTTGAGAAAATGGTCGCAAAAAGTGTTAGAATATGTGAGAATATAATTGAATAACTTATTGATATTTAACGATGAAAAACTCGATAAAAAGTACTGTATATTCTAAGTTATTTTTATAAGTGATTGATTTATAAAAATATATTTTCGGATTGCAAATCCGTCTACCTCGGTTCGACTCCGGGACGCGCCTCCATTTAAATTAATCATTTTTCTATTTTATTGGGTTTCATTTATTTTTCAATTTGGCGATCATAATATTATCAATATTAACTATGAGCTACTTTAATTATCATGCGAAAGCGAAGAAGTTAATCAAGAATGGCGATCTTGTTAGGTATGAATTTGTTGATGATTGGAATGGTATTAAACCTGCGTTAGTTTTATATTTAAAAAATGCTAATCCTATGCCGATTAGAGAATATCGGTGGGATGAATATTTGCCATTGTTGAACTCTTCATTTGAATAATGCAAAGAATGGGCGTTATATTTCGCCCATCTTATATGTTTTGAGTAGAAGTAATAGCACTTGGCTATTTGACTTTTTGTTTTTCTAACAATGGTTTTAAATATTTTCCCGTATAGGACTGTTTAGATTTTGCCACTTCTTCTGGTGTGCCTTCAGCGATAATTTCACCGCCACCATTACCTCCTTCAGGACCCAAATCAACAATCCAATCAGCAGTTTTAACCACATCCAAGTTATGCTCGATAACAACAATGGTATTTCCTTTATCTCGCAATGAATGTAATTGTGCTAGCAATTGCTTCACATCAGCAAAATGTAAACCAGTTGTTGGCTCGTCTAATATATATAAAGTTCGACCTGTATCTCGTTTAGATAACTCTTTTGCAAGCTTTACACGTTGTGCTTCACCGCCCGATAATGTGGTCGCTGATTGCCCAATAGTAATATAAGACAATCCAACATCAATCAATGTTTGTAGCTTGCGTGATACCATCGGTACTGCATCAAAAAATTCACGACCTTCTTCGACGGTCATATTTAAAATTTCGTTAATCGACTTACCTTTATATTTGATTTCTAAGGTTTCACGATTATAACGGGCACCATGACACTGATCACAAGGCACATAAATATCGGGTAAAAAGTGCATTTCAACTTTAATTAATCCATCACCTTGACAAGCCTCACAACGTCCACCTTTAACATTAAAGCTAAATCGACCAGGTGTATAGCCCCTAGCACGCGATTCTGGTACACCAGCATAAAGTTCACGGATCGATGTAAAAAATCCAGTATATGTTGCAGGATTAGAACGAGGTGTACGACCAATTGGGCTTTGATCAATGGCAATGACTTTATCAAAATAATCAAGCCCTTTAATCGCTTTATACGGTGCTATATCGCTTTTTTCTGCACCATTAAGTTCATTTTGAGCTAATGGATATAAGGTGTCATTAATTAAAGTTGATTTTCCCGATCCTGATACCCCAGTAATACAGGTAAATAATCCAACAGGAATATTTAATGTAACATCTTTGAGATTATTTCCCGTTGCACCAATAAGCGATAACATTTTTTTCTTATCAACTTTAGTGCGATCAGCTGGAATTTCAATTTGTTCTTTTCCAGATAAATATTGTCCTGTTAAAGAGGTTTTACATGCCATAATTTGTTTTGGCGTACCTTGTGCTACAACTTCACCGCCATGTACACCAGCACCAGGTCCAATATCAATGACATAATCAGCAGCCATAATAGCTTCTTCATCATGCTCAACCACAATAACCGTATTACCTAAATCACGTAAATGCGTTAATGTGTCAATCAAGCGGGTATTATCGCGTTGATGCAAACCGATAGATGGCTCATCAAGTACATACATCACCCCAACAAGCCCAGCTCCAATTTGACTAGCCAATCGAATACGTTGGGCTTCACCACCTGATAAAGTTTCTGCTGAACGTGAAAGCGTTAAATAGTTGAGGCCAACATTAATCAGGAATTGTAAACGATCGTTGATCTCTTTTAATATTTTCTCGGCTATTTGTGCTCGTTGCCCAGTCAATGACAATTTATCAAAAAAGTTTTTAGCTTGTTGCGTACTTAAATCGCTAATTGTCGGTAAATTAGTATCATTTATAAAAACATTTCTTGCTGCTGTACATAATCTTGAACCATCACAGCAAGGGCAAGGTCGATGACTAATATATTTTGCTAGCTCTTCGCGGATAGTTTGCGATTCTGTTTCTTTATAGCGACGTGCCAAATTATTAAGAATACCTTCAAACGGGTGTTTACGCTTAACCACATCACCACGGTCATTTGTATACACAAATTGGATTTCAGTGCTACCTGAGCCATTCAATAAGATATCTTTTATTTTTTGTGGTAGCTTTTCATATGGTTTATCAATATCAAAATTATAATGCTCAGCTAATGATTTTAGCATCTGAAAATAATAAAAGTTGCGACGATCCCAACCTTTAATTGCACCAGCCGCTAATGAAACTTCTGGCATCTGCACAATCCGTTTTGAATCAAAATATTGTTGCACACCCAATCCATCACACTCAGGACATGCACCCGCGGGGTTATTAAATGAAAATAATCGTGGCTCTAGCTCCGAAATACTATAACCGCAAATAGGGCAAGCAAAATTAGCCGAGAACAAATGTTCTTGGGCTTGCGGATCATCCAAATTTGCTACTTTAACAATGCCATTAGTGATTGAAAGCACTGTCTCAATTGACTCAGCAAGGCGAGGTTTTAAATCATCACGAATACGAAAACGATCTACCACAACCTCAATGGTATGTTTCTTTTGTAATTCAAGTAAAGGGGGATCTGAAAGATCATAGACATCACCATCTACTCTTACTCGAATATATCCACTGGCAGCAAGTTGTTCAAATAATTTAACAAACTCACCTTTGCGCTCTGTGACAACGGGTGCAAGTAACATATAACGATTTTCAGCAGGCAACGCCATAATACTATCAACCATCTGTGATACTGTTTGAGCCGCTAATGGCAAGTGATGATTTGGACAACGAGGCTCCCCAATTCTGGCAAAAAGCAATCGTAAATAATCATAAATTTCAGTGATAGTTCCAACTGTCGAACGGGGATTATGCGAAGTTGATTTTTGTTCTATTGAAATAGCAGGGGATAAGCCTTCAATATGATCTACATCAGGTTTTTCCATTAGTGACAAAAACTGACGAGCATATGCCGATAAAGATTCAACATAACGTCGTTGACCTTCCGCATATAGAGTATCAAATGCTAACGAAGATTTGCCCGATCCCGAAAGACCAGTAATTACAACTAGCTTATCTCTTGGAATGGTTACATTAATGTTTTTTAAATTATGCGTTCGCGCACCACGAATATCGATATCTTTGATTGACATAGATCTCTTCTTATATGTGTTTTTAAACTAAATGAATAGAAAACCAACTGTATATTATACCAGTGGCATTTAATTAAATATACTACTATATAGAGAAATGCATTAATTAAGTGTTTTTATACTCAAACACTAATTTTTCTGAAAATTTTAATAAAATATTTGTTGCACTTATTTGTTATAACATGAATAAAAACGGTCATTAATGACCGCTTTTTTGCAAATTTAATTGATTAATTTAGGTGTGGCATCAACGGGAATAATTGCCCCTCGATATTGTATAACTGTACCAGCAACTAAATGACCTTGCAATGCTGATTGTGTTGGATTCTTTCCGTTTAAACGGGCAGCAAGATAACCAGCACTAAACGAATCACCAGCTGCTGTGGTATCAATTACATTTTCCTTTGCTATTTTATTAGCTGGAACTTCGAAACGACCTTCAGCAGAATCAATAATACAACTATCACTGCCACGTTTGATTACAATTTCAGTAACGCCAAACTGCTTTGTACGTTCAATGACTTGCTCATAAGGCAACTTGCCCCATAACAAATCTTCATCATCTAACGTTAAAAATGCAATATCTGTATAGGATAAAATATCGGCATAAACACTACGAGCTAATTCAAGGCTACTCCATAAATGTGGACGGAAATTATTATCAAAGATGACTTTACCGCCATGAGATTTAACACGTTTTAAAAGTGCTAATAATTTAACAATACTTTCAGCATCTAAAATGGCAATACTAATACCACTCAAATAGACATAATCACACAGAGCAATTTGTTGAATGATTTTATCTGCCTTAGATGATTTTAACCAAAATTTAGCGGCAGCATCATTGCGCCAGTAATAAAATGATCTTTCGCCCTGTTCATCAGTAACAATAGAATAAAGCCCAGGCAGTTTGTTAGGCATTTTTTGTACTAATTCCGTTTGAATATTTTCTTTTTGCCAACAATTTAACATCTCTTGACTAAAAGGATCAGTGCCAAGCGCTGTGACATAATAAATTGAAAAAACATTATCTTTTAATAAACGTGACAAATAAACAGATGTATTAAGTGTATCACCACCAAAGCCTCGTGTAGTCGAATCTTGTCTCATTGAAAGTTCGATCATGCATTCGCCAATAACCGCAATTTTTGTTGCCATAATATTTACCTAAGATCCTTATTCTAAATTTAAATAATCAAATGCAATTTTTACCACAACTTTACGAACAGCCACCATTTTGCCATCAATTGCGCAAAGTGGTTTATGCACTTCATGAGGAAAAAATACAATAAAATCGTTTGGTTGTAAAACTAATATGGTTTCTTCTCTCGGTGTTTCAATGAAAGCAATATCATTTTCTGTTAATTTATCATCCAAAATTGTTGTGTGAGGCGGTAACGTGCACACTGCCATTCCTTCTTGCCCTTCTAAAACAATCTGAACGTCAATATATTTTTCATGATATTCTGGATTAGCCTCGTTGATGTGACGTGGAGAATTATCCGATACCATAAAAAACATTTTATCGCCATCAATATCATAACGCCCTATAGGAGTATTCCTATTCACGTTATCTTTAATATATTCAATTGACTGTTTTATTTTTTCTGGAAGGTAAGGGACTAACCTTAAATGATTGATATTACCTATAATCATGCTAAATGATCCTTAAAAATATTGATGAAGATTAATACTGATAATGGCATTAATTGCAACTAACTTACACTATGATAAAGCTAATTAAATTAATAAAGAGTATATACTTAAGTCGCCTGTTTTTGTAGATCATATTGCTAATAAGTTTTTATAGCCTTTTATAGTTTAGCCATCACTTGTTTACGGTTATATGAGATACTAATGTAGAGTAATCTACAAAAAACAAAACGAATACTTTATTGCGGTCAAGAAATATAGCGGCTACACCATAAAGAAAATCACCACCATTATCAACGTGTTAACATTAGTTGTTTAACCATTGAAAAATGGGTTACGCCAATTCTAAATTGGAAAAGATAATAACGAACTAGTTTATTGTAGAGTGTGGCGATAGTATTTCTTGCCGCTTTTAACGGGTAAATGCGCAAACTCTGGCGCAGAGAGCCATAAACCACCATGCGTTTTATGGATATTTATAGATCCAAGTAATATTGGGATAATTTGCAAATGCTTGGGGAAAGAGATAAAAACCACTTAATGTTGGAAAATGAGTATACTTCCATTCAACATTAAAATCAGGTTGGAATTTAATAATAGAATCAAAAAGTAATGTTGTGCAATAAAGATGGGGTTGTTCTCTTGGTGCTAATATAAAAGCTTCACCTTGTTTGATTAAAAGGTCATTGACAATTTGCGATCGCTGCACATCAGACAAAAAATTAGGTCTTGCTATAGCATATTTTTCAGCTAATTTAGGAGTAATAAATTCGTTTAAGGTTGACACAATTACTTGATTGAGGCGATTATTATCATCACTTGTTGTAGCGTGGATAATTTTAATCTCTGGTTGAATTGATATAATCATACCAATATGTGAGAAATCACCGCCACCTAACTGATTGACAATAAAACTATCGGTTTGTATACCTTTCCTAAAAACCCAGTCTCCTACCTTTATAGAATAAGGCAATTCAATGGTTTGATTGGAAGAAGAAGCAAGCTGATTAGCAAATGCAAAATTTATCAGCATGAGAAAAATAATAGGAAAAAAACGGTAATGTTTCATCAAAATTGTTTCGCAATTAAAAAGGGTAAAATTTTACCCTTTTATCATTTCTAATATAACAATTAACATTAGCTATAATTTATATTTTCATACGAATTAACCATTTACCATCAACTTTGATTAATGAGATGTTTTTTTCATCTTTTTTAGTATTATCTTTGAAAGAAGCGCTAACTTGCACTTTAGCCATTGTTTTTTCATCATTGGTATATTCTGCAGGTGCTGCTTCGACTTTATCAAAACCACCATGTTTATCGGCAAACGCTTTCCCTCTTTTAAGCGCTTCTTGCATTTTACTTTTCATAAACGTTGTCATATCGATATCTTTGCTATCTTCTTTAGGAAAATAGATCAGATCCATAACGGTATCTGAATCACCTTTGTAGATTGCTGTGATAAATTTTTCTGCTACTTGTTCTGGTGTTTTTTCTGATGAACAAGCTGTCACCATCAGGGCTAGTAAAAACACACTAAAAAATTTGATAATTGTTTTCATTTTCATTCCTATTATAGATTTATTCAAATTTATAAGCGCTTTCTTAGATAAATAAAAAATGTAGATAAAATAAAAAATGGCATCCAAGGAAAGCGCCAAAAATGATACTATGTAATTATCTAAAAAAAAAGCAATTTCATTAAAGCACAAAAATGGTTATTTGAAATTTAATAAGATATTTTGCCAATTAGGATCGAGCGCAGCTTTTAATATTATTTGCTTTTGTTCAATAGGGTGTGTGATTTTCAGTGTATGGGCATGAAGCATTAATCGTTTAATACCGAAATAATCAGCAAATGCTCGGTTTTGATGAAGGTCGCCGTGTTTACTGTCCCCTAAAATAGGGTGAAAAATATGTTTCATATGGCGTCTTAATTGATGTTTACGGCCTGTTTGTGGTTTTAATTCGACAAAACTGTATCTTACGCTATCAAATTTCCTCACTTTAATGGGTATTTCAATTTTGCTAATACCTCGGTAAAAAGTCACTGCATTTTGTGCTGGCTTGTTTTTATCAGAAAATTTATCGGCGATTTTATCTAATTCCTCAACTAAAGGATAATCGATTATAGCTTCACCTTCCACGTAACCTCGCACAATGGCATAATAAGTTTTTTCAATTTGCTTCGTTGCAAATTGTTCAGACATTATTCGTGCTATATCACTAGAGAGCGCAAATAATAGTACTCCTGATGTTGGTCGATCAAGCCGATGAACGGGAAACACATGTTGACCTATCTGATCTCGCAAAGTTTGCATAACAACAACCGTTTCATGTTTATCTAGCCAACTGCGATGTACAAGCCAACCAGATGGCTTGTTAATAGCGATTAGATTGTCATCTTGGTAAATAATTTCAAACATATTTTATTATTACTAACTAATCAATTATAAAAAGAGTTTTTCTAGTTCTATTGCGATGCTTGGGCTATTATTATCGCCAATGGCATAACTTGCTTTAGCTTTCACTTCATCATCAGCATTCCCCATTGCAATTCCTAATCCAGCAACAGATAGCATACTGATGTCATTATAACTATCGCCAAAAGCAATTATTTCACTTAGATCAATATTTTCGTGTTCTGCCCAATGAGTTAAACCATTGCCCTTGGTATTGCCTTTCACTGCAACATCCGCTCTATTTGACCAAGACCATTCACATGAAAACATATCTAATGCCTCTACTGCATTTGAAAACTGTTGCAATGCAGATATATTATGGCTACTTGTGGCAAATTTGAAAATTGAGGCAGATTCATCTATCAGTTTTTCAAAGCTATTCACTTTTTTGATTTCTGGTTGTAAAAAGGTGGGTAGTGTATTAACCCACTTAAAAAAACTTTCAAGATGATCATCAAGAACTTCATAAGTCATCGATTGATCAGTATAAATTAAAGTATGTATCTTATACTGATTAACTAACTCCAATAATGTTTTTGCTTGATCTTTTGTCATTGGTTTTCCCGCAAACAATTGCTCATTTTCAAAATTGTAAAGATAAGAGCCATTACAGCAAATTGCTGGCGTTGATAAGTTAAGTTGGTAATAATAAGGGTAAATTACAGAATGATGGCGCCCTGAAACTAAAATCACTTTTACACCTTGATCGCTTATTTTTTTGATCATATTGGCTGTTTCTGGCAGAACTAAACGATTACTGGTAAGTAATGTACCATCCATATCAAAGGCAACGGCTTTATATTTCATATTTATCCTCTTTGCGTAATTATTATGGTCTAGCTAACCATCGCATAACTAACTAATCATATAACTAACTAATCACATAACTAATATGCTATATGATAAACTAGACCACGAGATCAAGTCACACTAAAACTCTATTTTTTGACGACCAATAAATGAATGAGAAAGTGTTGTACCATCAACCATTTCAAGTTCACCACCAACTGGTACACCATGAGCAATTCGAGTTGCTGTTACATTAAACTCTGCGCACATTTGCGCAATGTAATTAGCTGTCGCATCGCCTTCAACGGTTGGATTAGTGGCTAAAATAACTTCATTGATTGGTTCTGATGCTAGTTTGATTTTTAATAAATCAAGACCAATGTCGCTAGGGCCGATACCATCTAATGGCGATAAGTGACCTAATAATACAAAATAACGACCACTATACTGCCCAGTTTGTTCAATGGCAACGATATCAGCTGGTGTTTCGACCACACAAAGCTGTCCGCTACTTTGACGGCGAGCATTTTTACAAATAGAACAAATATTTTGCTCGGTGAATGTTCGACACTCTTTACAATGGCCTATATTTATCATTGCCTCATGCAATTCATGAGCCAATTTAATACCACCTTGTCGATTTCGTTGTAATAAATGAAAGGCCATTCGTTGTGCCGATTTTGGACCAACACCAGGTAAACAACGCAGTGCTTCCATAAGAGATTCTAGTAATGGACTTATTTGCATGAATTAATTTATTTCTCGCAGTTTTAAATTATTAGGTTAATAATACCTTTTTTCAATAATCTATTAAATAAGAATTATTTTAAAGGTTTATTTAATGTTGATGAAAATTGAAAAATTGTAGGCAAATTCGTAGGCACAATAGTACTTAGCAGACAACAATTTACATAATAAATTGTTAAATCTATACTTATTATTGATAGATTTTAGTCATTTTTTATTTTTGTACGATGGTAACTTTTTAATTCATCACCTTTCAAAAGGCGTGCAATGTTACTATTGTGGCGAATAATAATCAAACATGAAAGCATAGAAACAGGTAAAGTGAGCTCAGGTTTAAATAGCCAAACATAAAAAGGCGCCATAAGAAAGCCAACAATCGCAGCCACGGATGAATAACCAGTAATGAATAGCGCCAGTAGCCAAGTCAGAATAAAACAACCTGTAAAATCAAAACCTATTGGAATCATCATACCTAAGGCAGTTGCAACTCCTTTGCCACCACGAAAATGAAAAAAACAGGGAAAGATATGTCCTAAACAAGCAAAAATACCAATAATCCCTAAAAAGAAAGGTGTCACTCCAAGCCGATAAGCTATATAAACGGGAATAGCACCTTTTAACATATCAAAAATTAAAACAAAAATAGCGGGTAATTTGCCATTTAATCGTAAAATATTGGTCGCACCGGGGTTATGTGAGCCATGTTCAGAAGGATCAGGCAAATGCATGATTCGGCTGATAATCATGGCACCAGAAAGTGATCCCTCAAGATAGGCAATGATAATCATCAATATAATTTGTAATATCAAAATACAACTCCTTTACTTCTTATAATAGTCTTTATTTAATCTAGCATTTAAGTTGTTTTATAACCTAAATACAGGAGTCAGAAACAAATTAAACTACAAATCATCAACCCCAAATTAAAGCTTTTACAGCTAGCTAAACAATAAAAAAACAGTTTAACATGTCTATAAAGCAATGGGGTATTCCTATGATAGCGATTATCGCTTCAAAAAACTGTATGAGCAAGGTTGTGATCTTATTCGTCGAAAAAATGATCTTCTTATAGTTTAGTAAATAGCTTAATTCAAAAATTGGTAAATATATAGGCAAATAAATAAACGTTTTTTATAGTTTGTCAAGGGCATTTTTGATTTAAGATTAGCGCAAAATAGCATTACTCATTTTACAATAGCGAACAAATGATTTACATTATGTTAGTCATTAATTGATTTTTTCGAAACAAAATTTACCTTATATTGTTTCTTTGTTCATTGTCATTATATAAATATCAACAATAAAGCTTTACAGCAACAATTCTATATAAATAAATTAAATCAAATTATTAACTATGATAGGTGTGTTTTTTTATAACGAATAACGCATTATAGAAAACAGCATTTAGGTAATTTTTAGCGCAATATTAATTTTTACTATACTTTAACACTCATTTTTTATTTTTGCTTATTCCTTGTTTTTTAATGAACTAATATAAATTATTTATCAATATAAGGCCTATTTGTAATGGTTTTATGGGTTTTTAGGACAGCTAGCCGAAAGGGGGGGTTTACACAAGTTCGAGAAGAGTAAGTATAATGATCTGTAAGTTTATATATTTTACATTTAAATATAATTAAAGGTTGTCATATTAATCGTGTTTTTAAGCAATTATACACGGTGTGAAATAACATATTAATAATATCCAGTTTCAAGAAAAAATGCCGTTTTATAGGTAATAAAAAATATTTGATTTTGTTACCCAGTTATTTTACTTCGGTTTTATAAATATAATATCTAATCTGAAGTTACCGGCCAATTACCGAATTTGTATTTTAAGTAATATTATTTTAGGAGTTTTAAAAAATGAATCTAATCTGGTCTGCAGTAGGGCAAGTTGTCAGTTCGTGTCTTCCAGTTTTTTTATTAATTTTTCTTGGTTGGTTATGTGTACAACAAGGAATCTTCACAAAAGATGCTAAAAAATTATTATCAGGGCTTGTCTCAAACTTTGTCTTCCCAGCGTTACTTTTTGTGCATACTTCGCATGCTAAACCCTCGCAAATATTTAATGGTATTTGGATGTTTGCGTTTTTCTGTACTATGTCATTTTTATGGATAATTTGTTTTTTAACCAATAAATACATATTACATAAAGATTTAAAGTCAACGGCTATGAATACTATGTTGTGTTGCTTTCCAAACATGGGGGGGATGGGGGTTCCTTTCTTAACGTTGATGTTAGGTGCGGCTTCTACTATTTCAGTTGCGATTGCTAATTTTGTTGTGGCGTTATCATTGATTCCAATGACAATATTCTTGTTAGAGTTATGCGATACTAAAATGTCTGGTGGTAAGGTAACTGGTGATATGATATTTAGTGCAGTCAAAAACTCACTGATGAAACCAATGTTTTTAGCTGTTATTTTAGGGTTAATTGTGAGCGTTACCGATGGAACAAAATGGTTACCTCATTTTGTGTTTAATACCTTTGATATTATGTCTAATGCTTGTAACTTTATTTCGCTTATTGCAGTTGGTGTTGGTATTCATGGTGTTAAATTAACATTGTCTAAACCATTAATGATCAATGTGATATTGAAAAGTTTTATTACACCTGTAGTGGCGCTTATTTCTGTATACTTATTTGGTATTACCGGTATGGAAGCTGAAGAACTGGTCTTTTTATTAGCAATGCCAACGGCATCAACAGCTGTTATTTTGGCTTATAATTGGAATGTTGAGCAAGAACAAGCGTCAAGTATTTTCTTTGTATCAACAGTTTTATCTATTTTTATTTTACCAACGTTATTACTCATTATGGATTTCACCATTCCTGGCGTTGCTTAATAAATGCCAAATATAATGCTCTCATTGCTTTTAACAGGGTGAGGGCATTAGCAATAAAAATCCCAATCTAATTTGATACTCAAAAAGTAACTTAACAATCGATTATTCAATATGTGGTTCTAGTGACAGTTAATGCTGCCGTTAAATTCTATAATTATAGATGTGAATTGTGAGCTTAAATTGGTTTGTGCGCCTTGCTAGTAATATTTTTTCCATATCCAAATAGGAAAAAGCACGCTTATGCCATTTTGTTTATTTGTTAAAAATCAGTCAGAAAGGCCATTGATTTTATTGAAGTTTTTATTGGCGTATTTTAGGGCGCTGTGCTGGGGGTAGTTTATCCTTTTAACCATAAGATTTACAGTTAACTTCAATGTTTTTATTAGGTTAGACTTAATCTGACAGGCGTTTGTTATTTTAACAAAATCAAGGCTCGATGCTCAAAATAAATTGTCTAACTGCTTTTCCTTAACCAACCGTTTTGTACCTAACCAAGTCTGTTATGGTGTTTTTCCATAACAATACTTGCCTGAATGTGCTTTTTATCGGTTGTAAAATTCAAGCCATTGGTTAACTACGTTTTGTATTTCACTCAATTGTGTGTAAATCTTACGTCGAAATAAGATATCGTTACATTCGGTTTTGATCATTTTATCAAATCGCTCATAAATACCGTTAGTTTGGAGTTGTAGGCTTTGGCCTTGGTGTGTTAAATCTCTTTTAGATTAAGATACAGTTCATAAGCACGACTTTCCTTATAACCTTTATTTCTTCCTCAGTCTGTAAGAATGCGTAAAAGCGGTACTTGTTCGCTATCAAAATAAATCACAGCGTCGCCAAACTGAATGTATACCATCTTCTGACATCAATATGTCTTTTTGATAGAAAATTGGTTGATCCTTGATGTTGACCATAAGCAGGTTATTTATAGGCCATATTGACAACAGTTTGTTCAATATGTGGCTCTGCTTGATTTTTTCCGATAGTTTTTCACGGTTGATTTCTTGGCGTGCAAGCTCTTCTTCTTGTTCATGCTTCTTTTTAAAGCGATAATAACTATCCCCAAAAACTTGCACTTCACTAATATTTATAAAAGTAATGTTTATAAAATGAAGAGATTTATATGAATAAAAAATTACTATCTTTAATCATATTATTAATCATTAACTTTGCCTACGGTAGTGAAGTAGTTTGGGATCTGATTTTTGATAAAAAATATAGTTTACCCAATATAATAATAAACCTTGAAGGTGAAAAAATTGCATTGACATTAGATACTGGCACCAAAGAAGCTTTACATCTGCCAATAGAGCTAATTGATAAAATCCCGAATAAATCTGAAAATTCACAAAAAACGAGAAGTATTGATTTATCTGGTAACATTACAGAGAGTAGAACATTTATTATCAATGAGTTAGAGTTGAATTCTTTTATTTTTAAACGTGTGGAAGTTGTAGAATATAAAAATTGGGGCCTGAGTTTTTCTAGTAGTAATGATAATAATGAGAATAATAATATAGAAAACCCAGTTATTGGGCTGGGTTTATTTGATGGTTATATTTTAACTATTAATTATCCTGAAAGTAAAATAATAATATCGGATGAAACAGATATTGCTGCGGATCTTGGTAAAAAATGGATTCCAATTCCTTTTCATATCAATGGTGAGGGCTTAGTTATAGATATGTCGGATGGTATAAAGAGTTATAAAATGATTTTAGATACTGGTGCCACTATGTCAGTCATAAAAGAACAATCACTTTCAGCAAAAACGATTAAAAAGAATGACGATGAAAGTGATTATAAATTTGTATCACTTAAAGTTAATAATGTTGTTAATGATAATACCGACGCTGTTATATTGGATTCTCTTCCCGCTGAATTTCAGTCTGATGGATTAATCGGGTTTGATTTCCTTAGTAAAAATATAGTGAAGATTGATTTCAAAAATAAGCAACTATGGATTCAAACAGTGACACAATAAGCCAATAATAGCACAATTCGTACAAATGCTCCTTATGTGTTTAAACGCAACGTAAGGCTAGTTAGAAGTAATGACTTCTACTCCACTTAAACTGGGGCTATCACAATAAATTATTTTTGGACTAGTTATAGAATTCAAAAAAATTTTGAACTAATAAGTTATCGCTTTAAGTGGATTTCATCAGAATTTAGTAGACTGAAATATAACTTTTATTTTCCTTTTTCAATCAATTGTATCAGTGAATAGGGTTTTATAGAAAAGATATTGGAGCGGGAAACGAGGTTCGAACTCGCGACCCCGACCTTGGCAAGGTCGTGCTCTACCAACTGAGCTATTCCCGCATAAGTAAAGGCTGGTGCCCGGGGCGAGACTTGAACTCGCACGGCCAAAAAGGCCGAGGGATTTTAAATCCCTTGTGTCTACCGATTTCACCACCCGGGCTCAAAACTGATTTACAAAAAGTAATTCGCTTTGAATGCAGTGCATTTTACCTATCTTATGATTTCAGTCAATAGAAATTTTAAATTAATTGTTTAATTGCTCAATGTTTAGCTAATTAATGATTAAAATGGGGTTGTACGTTAATTGATAAGGCGATGAGTAATTTTGTTTATACGTTTTGATTGAACAAAATTACTTGTATAAAAAAGTGCTTGCCTAGAAATATAAATAGTCGGTTATTCTTCTTCTAATAAATCACTATGCGCTATCCATAAATATTGTAACATTGATAATAGCGTTAAAGCTGTTGCAATAAATAATGCAACGAGACCTGCATAAATGACCATATCACAAGGACGCCATAGTAACCAAGTTAACGCGGTCATTTGGGTAATTGTTTTTATTTTGCCAATTGACGAAACAGCTACGCTTTTACGTTTACCAATTTCAGCCATCCATTCTCGCAGGGCAGATATGATAATTTCGCGTGAAACGATAATAATTGCTGAAATAGAGATCCACCATGCTTGATAATATTGTGTAATTAAAACTAAAGCAATTGTCACCATAATTTTATCAGCAACAGGATCTAAAAAAGCACCAAATTTAGTTGTTTGTCCTAAGCGACGGGCAAGATAGCCGTCTAAAACATCGGTTACGGCCGCAATTAAAAAAATCAATGCAGAAAAAAAACCAGCCCATTGATGAGGAAACCAATAAAATGCCATCACAAAAAAAGGAATTAAAATGACTCTAAATAGTGTTAAGGCTGTTGGAAAATTAATTTTCATGTGATAGAAGCTCTTTTTTATTTTATTAATCAATGCATTAGTAATTAGCGAAAAATAGTCTTTTATTGGTGACTATGTTGCCTGAAAAATGTTAATTTTTCAATGTGTTATTGCTTTAAATTTAGATAAATTTTTTCAGCTAATGATTTAGATATTCCTTGCACTTGCGCTATTTCATCAATGCTGGCATTTTTTAGTTCTCTTAATCCACCAAAGTGTTTAAGCAATGCTTGCCTCCTTTTGGCTCCAACTCCTTCAATATGTTCTAAAGCACTATCGGTAAGTTGTTTGATGCCTTTTTTTCGTTGGCCGACAATGGCATGATCGTGTGATGCATTTCTGATCTGTTGAATGAGTAATAGAGCAGGGGAATGATCATCCAGATAGCGCCCAGTGCCATGAGCCTCAAAGAAAAGGGTTTCTAATCCTTCTTTACGCTCAGCGCCTTTTGCTACCCCAATTAAAATAGGATGATTTTTATTCCAATTAACATTCAATTGGTCAAATACTTGCAACGCTTGGTTAAGTTGTCCTTTACCGCCATCAATAAAAATGATGTCGGGGATTTTTTCGTCGGGAAGCTCTTTTTTGTTGTAACGGCGTGTTAATACTTGTTCCATTGCTGCATAATCATCACCTGGTGTGATACCTATAATATTATAGCGCCGAAATTCGGCTTTAACTGGTCCTTTATCGTCAAAAACAACACAAGATGCAATGGTGTTTTTGCCCATAAAATGGCTAATATCAAAGCATTCCATGCGGTTAATTTTATCAACCCCTAAAAAGGTTTTTAATGCATCGTAACGTTGTTTTATGGTTGAGTTTGCTAATAGCTTATTTTTTACTTCAGTTTGAGCATTTACCGTTGCAATGTTGAGTAATTTTAGATTATCACCTTTAGGTTCATCAACCAATTTAACTTGGTGTTCAGCAATAAGTGACAGTGTCTCTTCTATAGGTTTTTTATCAGATAAAGAATAATTCAACAAAATTTTCTTAGGAATATTGCGGTTTTGATTACCTTGCAAATAAAATTGCCCTATAAATGTTTCAATAACTTCTTCTAATTCCGTATTGGATGGCACTTTAGGGAAGTAAGATCGATGACCAAAGGTTTGCCCGTTGCGAATAAATAAAACATATATACACGCTAAACCTAATTCATAATGAAAACCAATCACATCAAGATTATCATTATTGTTATAAATTGCTTGTTTTTCATTAATATGTTTTATTGCTTGTAGTTGATCGCGTAGTGTTGCCGCTTTTTCAAAATTAAGTTCATTGCTGGCTTTTTGCATATCTTCAGTGATTTTTTGTAAGATTTGTTCTGATTGCCCAGACAGAAATAACCTTACATAGTTAACTTGCTGTTGGTAATCTTCATCACTCACTAAACCAGGTACGCAAGGCCCTAAACAACGCTTAATTTGATATTGTAGACAAGGACGGGTGCGATTGCGATATGTCGAATTCAGGCATTGTCTTATTGGAAATGTTTTTTGTAACAAGGCTAATATTTGTTTAACAGCATAGCCACTGGGATAAGGACCAAAGAACTCATCTTTTTTCCGATTTACAGCTCCTCGGTAAAGCGATAGTTGAGGATGTTGTTCTTTACTTAATTTTATAAATGGGTAGCTTTTATCGTCTTTTAAAAGCACATTGTATCGTGGCTGATACTTTTTAATATAAGTTTGTTCAAGTAATAAAGCTTCGGTTTCGGTATTAGTAATTGTGAATTCAACATGGCGGATATGACTAACTAGCATATCTGTCTTTAAGGTTTTTTTGCTATTGTTAAAATAGCTTTTTAGACGGTTATTAAGATCTTTTGCCTTTCCCACATAAATAATCGTCTGTTTATCATTAAACATCTGATAAATACCCGGTTTATGTGGGACAGTTTTTAAAAAAGATGCTGAATCAAATGAGTTCATATTAGTTTTCAAATGTGAGGGCTTTTTTCTCTATTATCCTCATAATGGTGCTAAGCAAACCATTTATCAAGAGGTAAACTAGCCCAGCAGCAATAAAAATAGTGAAATCGTAATAATCCGCATTCAAATCATTACTATAACCCATCACATCCATCACAGGAATCATTGCGGCTAATGCAGTACCTTTTACGACAAACACGACTTCATTTGAATAAGTGGAAAGTGCACGTTTTAAAGCATAAGGAAAAACAACTTTTAACGTTTGTATTTTATCCATACCAAGTGCTTTACAAGCTTGCCATTGTCCTTTAGGTAAGGCTTTTAACGAGCCATAAAAAATTTGCGTTGTATAAGCAGCGCTGTTAAGTGTTAATGCCAAATAGGCACAAAACCAAGGTGAAGAGATGGTATTATAAAGTAATGGTACTTTGATTAAAATATCTTTAAACTGTGATGGCCCATAATAAATGAGTAATAGCTGTACAAGTAAAGGTGTACCGGTAAATATAATAATATATGTGCGTATCACTTTATTTAGTATAAAGTGATTTAGTGATAATAAACATGATAAGCAAGTAGCAATAACTCCTGCAGATAAAATACCTAAAATGCTTAAACTTAATGTTTCAGGGAGACCTTGGCAGATTATTTTTAGGTAATGAATAAAATTATCAAACATAATGCGACCTTACTAATTTTTCGCTGAGGTAGGTTGTTCAAAATAGGTTGAGCGTTTTTCAATGCGCGATATAATTTTTTGACTAAAAATTGAGATAATTAGATAAATAATCATAGCCACGATATACCATAAAAAAGGTTGATTGGTTCGTGCAACAATGGCTTTGGTTTGCATCATTAAATCATTAATGGCAATTGCTGAAACTAAAGCCGTATCTTTTAATAATATTAACCATTGATTACTTAGACCTGGTAAAGCATGGCGCCACATTTGTGGCATAATAATGCGAAAGAATGTGCGAGATTTGCTTAGTCCTAAAACTTGCGCGGCCTGCCGTTGTCCATTAGAAATTGCTTTAAATGCACCACGTAAAGTTTGAGAGGCATAAACAGCATAGAGAAGAGAAAGTGCGGAAACACCACATAAAAAAGGACTAACATTAAAATCTTCAATGTTTAGCTGTATTGTTAAAGAGGTAAAATACAGATCGATGGTGAAACCATCATTTAATAATATCAATAATAACGGTAAACCGTTATAAATGGCTATCACAATTAATAATTCGGGTAATGCTCGAATAGTTAAGTTAAATAAAGACATGGTCCATGCAATGGGTTTGAATGGAACGGATTCTAATATTGAGAAAATAAAAGCAAATATAATCCCAACAATTAATGATACAAAGGCTAATGATAATGTGGTAGAAGTAGCTTCAATAAGTGGCAAAATGTAACCATCCATTGAAGACAAAACCCATTTCATTTCATTTGCAAAAAAATCAAACATAAAAAAACCAAGATTAAATTAAAAAATAAATTCGCCGCAAGTGAATGCGGCGAGGTCATTATTATAAAATATATATTTAAATATAAAGTTTATTTGTTAAACCATTTTTTATAGATAGCATCTAGTTCACCGTTAGCTTTCAGTTTATCTATTGCTTGATCAAATTGGTTAAGTAGCTTTTCGTTACCTTTACGTATCGCAATTCCTAGCCCTTCACCAAAAAAGTTGTGGTCAATAATTTTATCACTTAAAGGAACAATGTCTGCATCTTTACCTAACCATTCACCAGCAACAATTGAACTTGAAACGATTGCATCAATTCGCTTAGCTTTTAAATCTAAAATAGCGTACTGATAGCTGTCATAACTTACCTGTTTTACATCTGGGTACTTTTCATTTAGATATTTTGGATAAGTTGTGCCTTTTTGGATCCCAACACGTTTACCCTTTAATTGTTCAAGATCCGTTAGTGTATCTTTTAATGTAATAAACTGAATTGAGCTGTCATCATAATAAATTTTTGTAAAATCAACTTGTTTTTGTCGTTCTGGCGTAATGTCAATACCCGCTATAGCAGCATCAATTCGACGTGTTTTTAAGCTAGGAATCAGGCCATCAAATGATTGATTAACCACTTTACAAGATGCTTTTATTTCATCACAAATTTTATTTATGACATCAATATCGAAGCCAATAATTTCATTTTTTTCATTAGTAAATTCAAAAGGCGCATAAGTTGCTTCAGTGCCAATGGTTAAAGTGTCTACAGCTTGAGCTAAAAATGTTGTTCCTGCAAGACAAATGGCTAGTAACGTTTTTTTCATATATCCACCCAATTTTATTTTAATTAATGTGATAAATAAGCTTTAAATTGCTCGGTTTTAGGATGTGCAAAGCATTCAAGTTGCCCTTGCTCAATAATTTTGCCATGCTCCATATAAATGACTTGTGAAGCTACTTTGCGTGCAAAATCGACTTCATGGGTCACAATAATTTGTGTAATACCTGTTTGCGAAAGTTCATTAATAATTTCAGCAATTTGTGATGTGATCGCTGGATCTAATGCGGCTGTTGGTTCATCAAATAATAATATTTGTGGCTCCATCATTAATGCCCTTGCAATAGCCACTCTTTGCTGTTGACCTCCTGATAGATGAAGGGGATAACGCTGAGCCATATTATCAATTTGTAACCGCGCTAAAATTGCCATTGCTTTATCGCTAGCTTCTTTTTTCGATAACTTTAAAACTTGGCAGGGCGCTTCAATCAAATTTTCTAACACCGTTAAATGTGGCCATAAATTGTAATTTTGAAAAACCATGCCGACATTTTTGCGAAGATGTCGAATTGTGGATTCGCTGATTTTTTCGGAAAAATCAAAATGCGATTTGGCAATAGTCATTTTACCTGATGTCGGTATTTCAAGTAAATTGAATACTTTTAATAAAGAGCTTTTACCGGCACCACTTTGACCAAGTAATACAATTGTTTCGCCAAGTGGATAGCTAAGAGAAACATCATTTAAGGCCTGATGTGCACCATAAAAACAGTTAATATGGTTTAATTCAATATTCATTATATATTTTTCTTGACTGTATAATTGATTAAATATTACTTTTTTTTGCATAAAAATGCAATCTAATTTATTGGACAATCTTTTCTTTGCTGTGTTTTTATCCCAAAATAGATGCATTACCTGAATTCTCTTTACAAAAAATTTAGGCTAAATAAAACTAATGACTATTAGTAATGATAGGAATTACTGGACCAAGATATTTAGGTTCTTTATTAAGAATATAGAGATCAATAAAGGCACTGACGCGCGCAAACATTTCACGAATGCGCACTAGTTTCATGCTTGCTGGCGCTGGCACAGCAAAGCATTGCGCTTGAATGTTATGCGCAAGCGCAATAAAAATAGCCCGTTCACAGTGAAATTCTTGCGTAATAATAGTAAAGTCATTGGCATCAAATACTTTATTGGCACGAACTACCGAATCAAATGTTCTAAAGCCTGCATAATCTAAAACAATCGAATCGCTAGGAATGCCTGCTTTTATTAAATCCTTCTTCATGGTGATTGGTTCGTTGTAACTCAAAAGCGCGTTATCGCCACTTAATAATAGATAATCAACTTTATTTTGCCAATATAGATCGATGGCTCCATCAATACGATTTCGATAAAAACCATTTATTCCGCCACCACGAACATATTTTGCTGTACCGAGTACCACACCGATCGCACGGTATGGCAGTTTGTTTTCATCATGGTAAATATAAGGTGCTGTTTTGTAGCTGATCCAATAGTCTAACCCCAATATTGCAGACATTGTAATCAAGCACAATCCAGTAAAATAAGCAATAAGCTTTTTTAAGTTCATGCTATAACCAGTCAAAAATAATTACCATTATTGGAAATAAAAAAGGCGCTGTCAATGATGTCATAATACCGCATAGTACTAAGGATAACGAACTGTAGGCTCCTTCGTTGTAATCTACTTCAATACAACGAGCAGTGCCAACAGCATGCGACACAGCACCAATAGATAAACCTCTAGCTGAGGCTGATTTTATTTTAAATAAATTTAATATTTGATGCCCAAATATGCCACCTAATGTGCCAACAAGTATTACACATAATGCTGCAATAGACGGAATTCCTCCCTGATTGCTGGCAATAGTCACTGCAATTGCCGTTGTAACTGATTTTGGTAAAACCGATGCGGCTATTTCACCATTACCACCTAACCAAAATGTAATACAAACACCTGTTATCATTGAAGCGATTGATGCGGTAAAAGTAATAAGCATTATCGATTTCCAACGTGCTTTGATTTGTGGAATTAATTCATACAAAGGGTAGGCTAAAGCAACTACGGAGTAAGGTAATAAGTCATTAATAATTTGTATGTTACTAACATATTCTACATAACTTGTGTTGGTTATTAGTAAAATTGGAATTAACACAATGACTGAAATCACTAAAGGGTTGAATAGCGGATTTTTTAGTTTAAATGCAGCCCGACGAACAATGAGAAAAACGCCAAGCGTTAAAGGCAACATCCATATCATGGTTGATTTTCCTTTTTTTGGGGTTCAACAATTGAGTTCTTAGTTGGTAAGCGATGGCAATGTTCAGTTAAAAATGCAGTTAGTAGCAGTACGATGAGTGATCCTCCTACACTACTAAATATTATAGGTATCCAGTTTTGCAATAAGAGTGAATAATTATCCATTATTCCCATAGCTGCGGGAATAAAAAGTAATGTCATGTAGCGCATGAAAAGGTTACAACTATTTTTAACCCAACAAGTAGGAATAAGTTGAAAAGCAAGTAAGAAAAATAGAATCAACAAACCGATAATACTACCAGGGATCATTATCGGTAATATTTTAGAAATAATGTTTCCCACCCATAAGCAAATAGTCAGTATAATCAACCCTCGGCTATAACTGAACAGTGTATAGTACAAAGAATAAAGCCGATGTCTTATTGTGGCGTGCTTCGCTAAAAAATGTTTCATAACGTGAATGCTATTAATCTTAATTTTTAATTATGACTATATGCCTGTAGTTAGCGTTGACATAAATCGAATAAAGCATATCATACGCCCGTCAAATCTAATTATCCAACTAAATAATGACAATAGTGATAAAGTTGTTTTAGTATTAAAAGTTTTTCCGGCTGTTCTATATAAGTTTCCGCAAGCTGTTCTAAGGTTAGTAAGTAATCTTGAATTTTTTGGATATTAAATTTATCGCGGCAATAATCCTTCCAAATAACCTGTTCATGCTCTGTTAGTATTTCTGGGTAATTGCGTGCTTTATATCTAAAAAATAGCGTTGCTAAGCGAGGATCATCAAATGTGAATGATAAGCTGTCTAATAAATGTGGCGGAGTTGTTCGAATAGTTTCACAGCGTAATTTGTCTTGGCTATTTAAAAAACCACTATATATTTGACCATCAACATCAGAACTAATCGAAAAATGATTATCTATTGCAAATAATTCTCTCATTTTATCTTGCAATATTGTTTGATTTTGCAATAGCCGTTGTTGATTGATTAAACATTGTTCTATATCAATATCAAACCTTGTTGCGTTTTCGGGTAATAGTGTTTTTAACGGAGCAACAATAGGGCATTTGTTTATATGAATTAACTTTAAAGGAATTCGTGATTCATTAAGTTCAAGATCTTCTGTTTTTGTATAAAGTTTTTCTTTAATTTTTTCTGCTGGTAAATCAATAATTGAGTTAATATCTCCAGTTAAATCACAAACAATAACGGCATTATTTTGTAACGGATGCCAAGCAATAGGGCAAACTAATGATAGATTGCCTCGATGGCTACCTAGCATGCCCGATATATGAACAATAGGATTCATATTAATTACATCAATAAGCTCAGCAACTTTATTTTTGTTGCGTAATGTAAAAAAGTAATTGAAAAGTTTAGGTTGTTTTGTTTTTATTAATTTTGCCATGGCAATTGTTGCATACACATCAGACATTGCATCATGTGCATGCTCATGTTCAATATGATTCGCTTTTGTTAAATGCTCCAAACGAAAGCTAGGTAATCCCGCATCATTAATCGGCCAGTTGATACCTTCAGGTCTTAGCGCATAACACGCTCGAACAACATCAAGAAGATCCCATCTTGAATTACCATTTTGCCAACTATAAGAATAGGGATCGTAAAAATTGCGATATAAAATATTACGCGTTACTTCATCGTCAAAACGAATATTGTTATAGCCTAAAATACAGGTATTGGGGTGGCAAAAAGCGTGATGAATTAGTCGGGTAAATTCTGCTTCACAAATACCTTCTTGATTGGCTTTTTGAGGTGTAATTCCAGTGATGAGTACAGCTTCTGGACTAGGTAGATAATCTTGTGTTTGACGGCAATATATCACTAGTGGGTCTTCAATAATATTAAAATCCGCATCAGTACGAACTCCAGCAAATTGAGCAGGGCGGTCTAATGCTGGATGAATTCCAAATGTTTCATAATCATGAAAGTAAAAAGTTGGCTGTTCTAGGTTGTTTTTCATGGTGCTTTTTTGTTTAGTATCGTTTTTTATTTAAATTTAATTAAATTGATATTTGTTCATTTTTGTTTTAGTTATTTACGTGTCTTGATTTGTTCACATTGCAAATGTGCACCGATTGAGTACATAACTATTTTTTTATATATGTACAGAATGTAAAAAATGGCGCTAAGTGATAGCAAATCAATATTAAATAAACCTTATACAGGGTTGTTTGAGCTAACCGATGGTTTAGGTGTAAGGATATCATAAAAAGAAACAATTGCATTTCAATTTCGTTACTGATTGTAACTATCTTCTAAAACAGTACAGTAAATAAGGTAGAAAATTCTCGATGATAAAAGTAAAAGGGGATTTAAGTATGAAAAAATGGCTGAACATCAAATTTTATCTATTTTAAAAGAAACCAAGGCAAGCGCTCTTGTTAAAGAACTGTGCCGTAAATATAGCATGGGTAATTTATCTTTTTGTATATGGTGAGAAAAATGTGGCGGAATGGAAACTTTAGACATCAGGTTAATCTTAAACAGATGCTTACCGAACTTAGCTTAAAATCATAACTTCAGTAGGAAATTATGAAAAAACTTTAAAGCCCACAAGGTCACGTAAAATTTGATTAAAACGACTTAGGAAAAATTATTTTATTGCTATTGCTACGAACGGTGTAATTGTTGGCTTAAGCCATTGTGCTTACTATGATCAACCTAAGTTGCAGGATCATTCTATGATTATTTCGGTACTGAGCGCCATTAATTACTAACAGGTATTTATACTGAGACTTTCCTAACATGTCAGGTATTACGCTTGCTTAAATGTGAACTAAAATCAAATAGCTATTAAGCACACCAAACTTAGTGCATGATATTAAGGGCAAGGCTATGATGCATCTGAAAAGAACCGTAAATAAGCATAATAAAAAACCGTCAGAAAAGTTATTGATTTTATTTGGTTTTTTAATTCTAGATCCTAGATTAAAACATGCATTACAATTTTAGACTCGGTGAAGCGAAGAAAGTAGAAAGGTGATTTATACTAGCTACTTCGCACCACAACGGTTTGGCGATTGTGATGCATTATAATCATCTTTCTTATATACTAGTTTAGTCTTTGGGGGCACTTTCGATAATATCAGCCAATTTTTCGAGTGTCAGTCTTAATAATTTTGGCATAGACTCCAATTCAATTGAGTCCATTAAATTTTTAACGTAAAGACCCAGCTCAGTATCACCTTCAACAATTAAACGTCGTTGAAAGAATAGGGTATCAGGATCTTGACGTCTGGTTGCTATCATAATCAAATCATTAGCATTACCAATAAAACTTACATCAGCAATCTCTTCTCTGCTTACGACAAGTTTATTGTCAATAAGGCTTACAAACCAAATAAGACCAAGATCGGTAACTTGAATTTTAAGCCATCGATTTTCTAAAAAGTCGAGATCACCATCTTCAAGGGAATGTTCAAATTGTAACTGTAATAATTGCTCTATGGCCTGCTTTTTTATATTAAAAGGAATGTGTCGTAAAGTAAGCCCCAAAATATGGGGCGCTTTATTAACAAACTGTGAATGAATCTTGCTTAAAATTTCGCTTCTTGATCCAATCATTTAGGCATCTCCAGAAATCATTTTTTCATAGATATCTAAATCAGTACTTAAATGTTCATAAACTTCTTCACTAACTTCATTACGAACTTTCATTTGTAGTAAAGCTGTACGTTCTGCACCAATTGCTACTAGACGCATACGCCTTTCTAGATTTTCTGCCTCAAGTGCTTTTTGTTCTAAGTCTTTCAGACCCGTTCGCCGTCTTAACGAACCAATAACACGAGAGCCAATTTCATGAATAATCTCTTGATCTAAACCTGTTTCTGATGTTTCTTGTAATAAATTGTTTTGCATTTTTTCAAGACTAGTAATGGCTTCTTCGGCCATATGTCCTTTAACTGTTAAAATTTCATTGTGTTGTTCAGAATTATCTAAAATGACACTACCTCGTAATAAGATAGGTAATATTATAACCGCTGTAATTAATGAAATTAAAATGATACCTGCTGCAATAAAAACAAGTTGATAACGGCCACTAATACTTATTGGTATTGCTAATACACCCGCTAGAGTAATAGCACCTCGAACGCCTGCAAATGTCGAAATTAAAAGATCTCTTGTTGAATAAGCTCTAAATGCAAGTGGACGTTTGGTTCCAAAAGGCATAGCAGGCATATGCTTCATTGCCCATAACCAAGCAAATCGAGTTCCCATTAGCACTGCAAAGACAAATAATACAATTAAACATAATTGCCACACTTCAATTGATTTATCTATTTGGTTTTCTGCAAAAGTATTATTTAAAATGCTTGGTAGCTGAATACCTAATAAAACAAACACAAATCCATTAAACACAAAAGTTAACATTGACCATGTGCTATCTGATTGTAAGCGTGCAGTTAACGGTGCATTTCGCATCATACCTGAATGGTTTACTGTCATACCTGCACTTACAGCAGCTAAAATACCTGAGCAGTGGAATTCTTCTGCAATGATATAAGCGGCAAATGGAAGTAAGAATAGTAATACAATTTGAATAGCTGGATCATTGTGAGTCAGCTGATTTATTTTACGTAAAATACGTGCATATAACCAAGTAAATAAGACACCAATAGCTAAACCACCAATGGCGACGATAAAAAAGGTTACGCTAATTTGTAATAAGTCAAATTGTAATGTGCCAGCTGCAATTGCTATAGCAAAATTTAAAGAAACTAAGCCGGAAGCATCATTCATTAATGCTTCGCCCTCAATGATTTCCATTTTTTCTTTTTCTATTCGTCCTTTACCCACAATTCCACTTAATGCTACAGCATCGGTTGGAGATAACACAGCAGCTAAGGCTAAGCATGCAGCTAACTGAACATTTGGTAGTATCCAATAAAGAATGTAACCCAATGCAATAATCGAAATGACAACTAAAACTAAAGCTAATCCGATGATTTCTCTACCATTGTAGATAAAATCTTTAACTGACGTTTTGCGTCCGTCAGCAAAAAGTAAAGGGGGAATAAATAAAACGAGAAATAATTTTGGATCAAATTCTACATAAACATTAAATGCTGCCAATATACAACCTAGTAATATTTGCATTAAAGGTAATGGAATTTGAATTGGCAACATTTTAACAACGACACCAGAAAGTGATACAATTAGCACCAAGAGTAAAATTATTGAAAAAAGTTCCATAGTTTTCCTTTTATTTATCCTATAATCCTGTTGTTTATATTGATTATACAGGATCTTTAGTTAAATTTCAGGTGAAAATTTCGTAGAATCACCTAAATTTTGGTCAGATACAAATTTTAATTAAAAAATAATCGAATTAATTAACAGGTATTTTTGATGGAAAGTTGGCAAAGGGCATTTATATTACACACTCGTTCTTATACTGAAAGCAGCCTATTAGTTGATTTGTTTGCTGAAAATGTTGGAAAAATAACGGTTTTAGCTAAGGGAGCAAAAAGAAAACGTTCATCATTAAAAGGGATGTTGCAACCTTTTACTCCACTAATTGTACAATATTCAGGTCAAGGTGACATAAAAACATTGCGTCAAGTTGAAGCAATGTCTCTCTCTTTGCCATTAGCATCTGTTTATTTATATAGTGCTTTTTACTTAAATGAACTATTACACCGAGTCTTAGTCACTGAAACTGAAATGCCAACACTTTTTGATGACTACTTAAAAAGCTTGCAACAATTAGCACAACAGGTTTCTGCTGAAAATGTGCTACGAGCTTTTGAATTATCCTTATTAGATAATTTAGGCTATTGTGTTGATTTTTTTCACTGCTGTGCCACTGGCGATAGTATTGTCGAATCGATGAATTATCAATATCAAAGTGAAAAAGGGTTTATTAGTAGCTTATTAAAAAACAGTACCAGTTTTACAGGTAAACAAGTTTTGGCACTAGGAAAACGCCAATTTAATAGTGATGATACACTGAAAGCCGCAAAACGTTTTACTCGAATGGCATTAAAACCTTATGTAGGATCAAAACCTTTTAAAAGCAGAGAACTATTTTTGAAGCTCTAATTTTTACCAATTACAATTTATACATAATACTAATAGAAAGATTTATTAGAAAAGTGATGAATTAATTTATCAAGTTGATTGGCAAACTTTTCTCTATCTTTAATTGAAAAAGGAGAAGGGCCTTTAGATTGTACGCCACTAGCTCGCATAGTTTCCATAAAATCGCGTATAGTTAGCCGCTCTTTTATCGTATCGAGTGTATATTGTTCTCCTCGTGGTGTGAGTACTAAAGCGCCTTTATTTAATGCATCTGATGCAAGTGGAATGTCGGATGTGATAACTAAATCGTTTTTTTTAACTAACTCAATAATTTTATTATCTGCGGCATCAAATCCTTTTCCAACTTGTAAACTTTGAATGTAAGGTGAGAGGGGAATCGTTAATCGTTGATTAGCTATTAATATTGTATTAATGGCTTTTCGATTTGCTACTCGATATAAAATCTCTTTAATTGGGTTAGGGCATGCATCAGCATCAATCCAAATGTTCATAGTTACTCTATTCAATATTCAATTAAAACTTCCAATATTTAGTGATTATATCGTCTATTATAAAAAAACAATCAATTATTTTTTGTAAAAGTGTTACAGAGTTAGGATACGTTATAGTCTATTTTATACATATGTTCATGTTGATGCTACGGCAATTGTTTCTATTTAAAATCTTAATGATAAGTGATAGTATATGCGGTCTACTTTATTTATGTATGCAAGTGCGCTTTCGTGTGGCGCACCACTGTTATAAGGATTTATTATGCCAATAATTACTCTTCCTGACGGAAGTCAACGTCAATTTGATAAAGCCGTTACTGTTTTAGAAGTTGCACAAAGCATAGGTGCAGGGCTAGCAAAAGCATGTATAGCTGGACGTGTAAATGGTGAGCGTAAAGACGCTTGTGATTTGATAGAACAAGATGCCACATTAGCCATTATTACGGCAAAAGATGAGGATGGTCTTGAAATTATACGTCACTCTTGTGCGCATCTATTAGGTCATGCTATTAAGCAATTATGGCCTGATACGCAAATGGCCATTGGTCCAACTATTGATAATGGCTTTTATTATGATGTTGATTTAGATCACTCTTTGACGCAAGAAGATCTTGATGCATTAGAAAAACGTATGCATGAATTGGCTAAAAAAGATTACGAAGTAAAAAAAGAAGTGGTTAGTTGGGAGCAAGCTAGGGAAGTATTTTGGAAACGACATGAACCCTATAAAATAGCTATCTTAGATGAAAATATTCCTAAAGATTCAAAACCAGCACTTTATCATCACGAAGAATATATTGATATGTGCCGAGGGCCACATGTGCCTAATATGCGTTTTTGCCACCATTTTAAATTGCAAAAAGTCGCCGGCGCTTACTGGCGTGGTAACAGTGATAATAAAATGTTACAACGCATTTATGGCACTGCATGGGCTGATAAAAAACAACTCGATAGTTATTTACAATTCTTAGAAGAAGCAGCCAAACGTGATCACCGAAAAATAGGTAAACAACTTGATCTTTACCATATGCAAGAAGAAGCACCGGGTATGGTATTTTGGCATAATGATGGTTGGATTATCTTCCGTGAGCTTGAAGTTTTCGTTCGCACCAAATTAAAGGAATACGATTATCAAGAAGTCAAAGGCCCTTTCATGATGGATCGCATTTTATGGGAAAAAACAGGGCATTGGGGTAATTATAAAGAGTTAATGTTTGTGACTTCATCTGAAAATCGTGAATATTGTATTAAACCAATGAATTGCCCAGGGCACGTGCAAATTTTTAACCAAGGGTTAAAATCATATCGTGATTTACCATTGCGTATGGCTGAATTTGGTAGTTGTCATCGAAATGAGCCGTCAGGATCTTTGCACGGATTAATGCGTGTTCGAGGCTTTACGCAGGATGATGCACATATTTTTTGTACGGAAGGCCAAATTCGTAGCGAAGTTAACAGCTGTATTGAAATGGTTTATGATACTTATAGCACTTTTGGATTTACTGACATTACGGTTAAGTTATCAACTCGCCCAGAAAAACGAATTGGTAAAGATGAAACATGGGATCTTGCTGAAAAAGATTTGGCTGAATGTTTAACTGAAAATGGCATAGAATTTGAGTACTTACCAGGTGAAGGCGCATTTTATGGACCGAAGATCGAGTTTACTTTACATGATTGTTTAGGTCGTGCATGGCAATGTGGTACTGTTCAGCTTGACTTTATGTTGCCTGAACGTTTAGATGCAACTTATGTAGGTGAAGATAACGAACGTCATATTCCAGTTATGATCCATAGAGCTATTTTGGGCTCAATGGAGCGTTTTATGGGGATTTTAACTGAAAACTGTGCGGGGTTCTTTCCAACATGGCTTGCTCCATTACAAGTTGCAGTAATAAACATCACTGATAATCAAGCTGAATATGCCAAACAATTATGCGAAAAATTACAAAAAGTTGGTATTAGAGCAAAAGCAGACTTGAGAAATGAGAAAATTGGGTTTAAAATCCGTGAGCATACTCTTAAACGTGTTCCTTATATGTTTGTTTGTGGAGACAAAGAAATGGAATCAGGAACAATTTCAGTTCGAACACGCCAAGGTAAAGATCTTGGTAGCTTTGAAGTGAAACATGTTATAGAATTGTTGCTTAACGAAATTCATAGTCGTTCATTAGAACAAATGAATTAATGATAAATTAATTTGGAGGAATGAGATATTAAAGTCAGTAAACGTATTCAGTCAACACGCGCGCATAAGATCAATGATGAAATTACAGCTCGTGAGGTGAGGTTAACCGGCGTCGATGGTGAACAGCTCGGTATAGTAAGCTTAGACGAAGCTTTAAAACAAGCTGAAGAAGCAACTCTTGATTTAGTCGAAATAAGCCCTAATGCAGAGCCACCTGTTTGTCGAATTATGGATTATGGCAAATTCCTCTATGAAAAGAGTAAAGCAACAAAAGAGCAGAAGAAGAAGCAAAAGATTGTTCAGGTTAAGGAAATTAAGTTCCGACCTGGTACAGACGAAGGCGACTATCAGGTAAAACTCCGCAGCCTGATTCGCTTTCTTGAAGATGGCGATAAAGCTAAAGTAACGTTGCGTTTTCGTGGACGTGAAATGGCTCACCAACAGTTAGGATCTGAAATGCTTGATCGTATTAAAGAGGACTTAGCTGATTTGGCTGTCATTGAATCTTATCCAACTAAGATTGAAGGGCGCCAAATGATTATGGTGCTTGCGCCGAAGAAGAAGTAATGGTTTTACAAGTTAATTTTTGATTCATCAAAGATTACACCATTATTTTATTTTTATTAACAATGCGAAGTGGAAATTAATAAAATGCCTAAAATTAAAACTGTAAAAGGCGCAGCAAAGCGCTTTAAAAAAACAGCTTCTGGTGGCTTTAAGCATAAGCAAGCTAACAAGAGTCATATCCTAACTAAAAAATCAACTAAGCGTAAACGTCATTTACGTGGTTTGACCACCGTGTCAAAAGGCGATTTAGGTTTAGTTACTGCGTGTGTTCCATACGCTTAAGTTATTGGTTAATTATTTAGAGGATATAATTTATGGCTCGTGTTAAACGTGGTGTTATTGCTCGTGCACGTCACAAGAAAATTTTAAAACAAGCAAAAGGTTACTATGGTGCACGTTCACGTGTATACCGTGTTGCTTTCCAAGCAGTAATTAAAGCAGGACAGTATGCTTATCGTGACCGTCGTCAACGTAAACGTCAATTCCGTCAATTATGGATTGTCCGTATTAATGCGGCAGCTCGTCAATGTGGTCTTTCTTATAGCCGTTTTATCAATGGTTTAAAGAAAGCATCAATTGAAATCGATCGTAAGATCCTTGCTGACATTGCTGTATTTGACAAAAATGCATTTGCCGCATTAGTTGAGAAAGCAAAAGCGGCACTATAATAGCTTTATAAAAGCCGAGTTATCTCGGCTTTTATATTTTCATTTTTATTATAAGAGTTGATTAATTATGAAGTTAGTTATTTTTCGTTTCTTTTTTGATTGCTTTAGCAATACTATTTTGTGAGGCAAAGAAAAAACGAAAAATAATTATAAAAGCCTCAAAAGAGGCTTTTTTTATGCAATAAACAATAAGCAGGAGAACTGTATGTCTCAATTAGTTGAACTGGTAAATAATGCCAAATCCGCTATTGAAAATGCTAATGACATTAATTCGATCGAACAAATTCGGGTGGAGTATTTTGGTAAAAAAGGTCATTTTACAATGCAAATGGCTTCATTACGCGATGTTCCAGCTGATGAGCGCCCAGCTGTCGGTCAAAAAATAAATGATGCAAAGCAAAAAGTTGTTGAAATATTAAATCATAAGCGCAAGTTTTTAGAGCGTCAGGCTCTTGATGCAAAACTAGCTAATGAAACAATTGATATTACGTTGCCAGGAAAATCAATTGAATTAGGTGGATTACATCCAGTGACAAAAACGATTAATCGGTTAGTCGATTTTTTTGGCGAACTTGGTTTTGCTGTTGAAACGGGGCCTGAAATTGAAGATGACTATCATAATTTTGACGCATTAAATATTCCTGCTCATCACCCTGCTAGAGCTGATCACGATACATTTTGGTTTGACTCAAAACGATTATTAAGAACACAAACTTCTACGGTGCAAATTCGCACAATGGAAAACCAAAAACCACCAATTCGAATCATTGCTCCAGGAAGAACTTATCGTAATGATTACGATCAAACTCATACGCCAATGTTCCACCAAATGGAAGGCTTACTGGTTGATAAGGATATCAGCTTTACACATTTAAAAGGGTTATTACACGATTTTCTTCATTGCTTTTTTGAAGATAATATGGAAATTCGTTTTAGACCAGCTTATTTTCCATTTACAGAACCGTCAGCAGAAGTTGATATTAAAGCGAAAAATGGCAAGTGGCTAGAAGTGTTAGGTTGCGGAATGGTTCATCCTAATGTATTACGTAATGTAGGCATTGATCCTGAAGTGTACAGTGGCTTTGCTTTTGGTATGGGAATCGAGCGGCTAACAATGTTACGTTACGGTGTCACTGATTTGCGTTCTTTCTTTGAAAATGATTTACGTTTTTTAAAGCAATTTAATTAATTCTGGAGATCAAAACATGAAATTTAGTGAAAGTTGGCTACGTGAATGGATCAATCCAGAAATTAGTAGCGAAAAGTTAGCTGATCAATTAACAATGGCTGGTTTAGAAGTCGATGATGTTGAAAAAGTAGCAGGCGATTTTACAGGTGTTGTTGTCGGTAAAGTCGTTGAATGTATGCAACATCCTAATGCAGATAAACTTCGTGTCACAAAAGTCGATATTGGTAAAACTGAATTACTGGATATAGTTTGCGGGGCACCAAATTGCCGTAAAGGTTTAATGGTTGCTTGTGCAACGGTAGGCGCTGTATTGCCTGGCGATTTTAAAATAAAACCAGTTAAATTGCGGGGAGAGCCATCAGAAGGCATGTTGTGCTCTTATTCTGAATTAGGAATTTCTGATGAACATAATGGTATTATTGAATTACCTGATAATGCACCGTTAGGACAAGACATACGTGAATATTTGAATTTAAATGATGTCATGATTGATATCAGCGTAACACCGAATAGAGCAGATTGTTTTGGTATTATTGGCGTTGCTAGAGACATTTCTGCAGTTAACAATATTTCAATGAAAGAGCTACAAGTTGACAGTATTCCTGCAACCATTACCGATACCTTATCAATACAGATAGATGCTCCTCAAGCCACTCCTCGCTATTTGGGACGTGTAATCAAAAATATTAATGTTAATGCAGCCACTCCACTTTGGATGAAAGAGAAATTACGTCGAGGTGGAATTCGTTCAATTGATGCAGTTGTAGATATAACTAACTATGTATTATTAGAACTTGGTCATCCAATGCATGCATTTGATTTGACTCAGATAGAAAAGGGAATAGTTGTTCGTTACGCAAGTAATGATGAAAAACTGGTCTTACTTAACGGTAATGAAGTTAACCTTAATGATAAAACTTTAGTAATTGCCGATCACCAAAAGGTTTTGGCTTTAGCCGGAATTATGGGGGGTGAAAAATCGGCTGTAACACAAACAACTAAAAATGTATTTCTTGAATCTGCATTTTTTAATCCATTAGCAATAACAGGTAAAGCTCGAGAATATGGCTTACATACTGAAGCTTCGCATCGTTATGAGCGTGGTGTTGATCCGTCTTTACAATTTGTTGCAATGGAACGAGCGAGTCAATTACTAGTTGATATTTGTGGTGGTGAAGTTGGTCCAATTATTGATGTAACACAGCAAAGTGAACTACCAAAACAAGCAATAATTAAGCTTCGTCGTAATAGAATTGATCGTATCATTGGTTATGCAATTGAGACACAAAAAATCACCGATATTTTAATTAGGCTTGGTTGTGAAGTCGAATATAATGACAATGTTTGGACTGTAAAATCACCAAGTTGGCGTTTTGATTTGCAAATCGAAGAAGATTTAGTTGAAGAAATTGCGCGTATTTATGGCTATAACAATATTCCAAATGCCAATTTAAAAATTGAGTCAGTAATGAAACCAAAGCCTGAAAGCCAAATATCATTGCGAAGAATAAAAGACTTATTAGTTGATAGAGGATATCAAGAAGCCGTAACATATAGCTTTGTTGATCCCAAAATTCAACACATTCTTCACCCTGAGCAGCCAGAGATCACATTACCTAACCCCATTTCAAGTGAAATGTCAGTTATGCGTTTATCACTATGGTCTGGCTTATTAGATGCAGTACTATACAACCAAAATCGCCAGCAATCTCGGGTTAGATTGTTTGAAACAGGGTTGCGTTTTATACCGGATGAAAAAGATGAATTAGGTGTACATCAAGAGTTAATGTTATCAGGCATTGTTACAGGTAGCTTATATGAAGAGCATTGGCAACTTCCTAAAAAGAATGTCGATTTCTATGATCTTAAAGGTGATATTGAATCAATCTTTTCTCTTTTAGGCTGTGCGGATAAAGTACAGTTTAAAAAAACTCAACTACCTGCCTTGCATCCTGGACAAAGTGCTACTATCTATTTGAATGATGAGCTATTAGGCTATCTAGGTGTCTTACATCCAGAAATTGAAAAAAAATTATCTTTAAATAGTAAAACACTTGTTTTTGAAATAAATTTAGCTAAAATTAATAACAAGACAGTACCTGTTGCTCAAGACTTATCAAAGTATCCTTCGAACAAACGAGATATAGCTATTGTGGTATCAAATACAATTCCAGTAGCTGATATTATTTCTGAGTGTAAGCGGGCTGGTGGTGAGCAAC
Organism: Gilliamella sp. Nev3-1; assembly: GCF_001690435.1. NCBI lineage: Bacteria > Pseudomonadati > Pseudomonadota > Gammaproteobacteria > Orbales > Orbaceae > Gilliamella > Gilliamella sp. Nev3-1. The sequence goes on from NZ_LZHN01000011.1 coordinate 36,005, forward strand.
TTATTAAAGTTAATTTGTTTGATGTTTACCAAGGTGAAAATATCAAAGAAAATCAAAAAAGTCTTGCTATCAGTTTGATTTTACAAGATAAATCACGTACACTTGAAGAAGAAGATATAACAAACATTGTAAGTAAATGCGTTACTGCTTTACAAAATCGTTTTAAAGCCCTATTAAGAGAATAATAATATGACATTAACTAAAGCTGATATTGCAGATCGTCTTGCCGAAAAATTTACCATTGATCGTCAAGAAGCTAAAGTCCTTGTTGAACTCTTTTTTGAAGAGATTCGAGTGGCTTTGGAAAAAGGGGAGCCAGTAAAATTATCTGGATTTGGTAATTTTTCGGTACGAGATAAAAACTCACGCCCTGGTCGAAATCCTAAAACAGGAGAAAGTGTTGATATCTCAGCTCGACGAGTTGTTACCTTTAGACCTGGAATTAAATTCAGAGAGCGTGTAGAAAAAAATTTAGTTATCTAATATTAAGTTCTTATTCTGCTTGCTTAATATAATAGCCTTTCTCTTGTTAAAAACACTGGAAAGGCTAACTTTTATTTGTAAAAGTGCTTGTATTAATTTCGTAAATAAAGCATAATAATCATTCTTCAATGGAGGCTTTATGGGTCCTCTTGCAACATTTTTTTGCTCATCAGGTCAGGTCCGGAAGGAAGCAGCCAAAGTAAAAAATATGTGTGTGGGATGTGGCTGATAGAGTCTCCTCCAAGGCGTATTTTATAGTAAATTTATCTATTTTTAAAAATTATAAATAATTAGGTGTTATTTTGTAATTTATAACGCACTAAAAAATAACTTATTGATGACAAGGAATTTATTTTGAAATCCCCATCTCTTATTCCAATAGCATTAGCAATGATTTTAAGTGGTTGTACATTTTTACCTCATGCTGGGCCCAATTTTTCTTCCATAAAAAATATGAATAAAAAACAGGTTGGATTAGATACGATTTATAGTAAAGTTAAAATCGTTAGTTTAAATACTTCGCCTGATTCTATAAAAAGGGACCAAACTAATTTATCCAACTTCGTGAAATTTATAAACAAAAAAAGTGCCCAAGCTAAAAAAGTGGATAATATTGGAAAAGGTGATATTTTAAAAATTTCTATTATTGAAACCCCTCCGGCAATATTATTTACAGGTTCAAGCGATACTGGTGCACCGAGAACAGGATTAACTGATTTACCAGTGGTTGTTGTTGATTCTCAAGGAGTTATTTCTTTACCATTTGTTGGAACTATAAGAGTTATTAATAAGACTCCTGCACAAGTACAAAAAGAGATAATTGAAAAATTATCTGGCATTGCAAATAGACCTCAAATTATGGTTTCAGTTTTAGAAAAAAGATCATCAAGTGTGACCGTAATCGGTGATAAATTTAGCGGTAAAATGCCGATAACAGCTAAGGGCGAGCAATTACTAGATGCAGTTACTATGTTGGGTAGTAGCATGTATGACATTAAAGATACTTTAATTCAAATTACTAGAAACAATAAAGTTAACGAAATCCCACTGAGTTTAGTTTTATCTAATCCTAAATTTAATGTACAACTACAAAAAAATGATGTCATTACTTTAATTAATAGGCCAAACTCTTTTATTTCTATGGGAGCTATAGGTGCTACTAAAGAAGTTCGTTTTGAAGCTGTTGGAATTAATTTATCTCAGGCATTAGCTCGTATTGGTGGTTTACGCGATAACCAATCTGATGCACGAGGTGTCTTTGTCTTTAGATATCAAGAAACATCATCAGCTAATAATAAGAAAGAATTAGTTCCGACGGTTTACCAAATAGATTTAAATAACCCCAATTCATTATTTATAATGAAGAATTTTCAGGTTCAAAATAATGATATCGTTTATGTTGCATCTGCTCCAATTATAGAATTACAAAAATTCTTATATGCAATTTTTTCACCAGGTGTTGGAGTTGTTAATCAAGTCAACCAGATTAGTGAATAATTTTTTTACTAATCCACTTGTGAGAGATTATGCACTTAAAATTTAAAAGAAAAAAAAGTTGGTTATTGCACTTATTAGTTACATTGCCAACTTTATTATCAATGATTTATTTTGGGTTAATAGCTGAGAATATTTATACTTCAGAAGCTACATATATTATACGTTCTTCAGATACCCAATCATCATTAGGCGGTCTAGGTACTTTTTTTTCAAAAGTTGGAATTTCACGTTCCAACGATGACTCATATGTAGTCTTGTCGTATATCAAATCTAGAGATGCATTATCTTCTGTAGAAAAAGTTTTACCAGTACAAGAATGGTATACGAAGAAGGGCGACATAATATCTCGATTTAATGGGTTTCATTTTGATTTTTATGACAAAAAAGAATATTTTTATCGATATATGAGTAATATGATCAGTGTTAATTTTGATAGTTCCACAGGAATTGCAACAATCAATGTAAATGCTTTTGATATGCAAGATGCGTTCAAAATAAATGAACAATTATTAAGGCAAGCTGAAGGCTTTGTTAATCAGATAAATTTGCGTGCTAAACAAGACCTCATAACAGCATCTTTAGCAGAATTAAAAAATGCTGAATCTCAGATGAAGAAAGAAGCCCAAGCCTTGTCCGAATTTCAAAAAAATAAAAATAAAGATGCTAATTTAGCCGAATATCAGCAGATACTGATTAATAACACAGTAGCTAAACAACAATTTGAAGCGGCAACATTGTCGTTACGTAATGCGCAAGTTGAAATAACAAAAAAACAACTGTACTTAGAACGAATTGAACAACCTAGTTTATCTGATGTATCGTTTAAACCTGCACGAATTTATAATATCATTGCAACCTTTATAATTAGTTTTTTAATATATGGTATTATTAATTTACTTGTAGCTGGAGTAAGAGAGCATAGAGATTAATGGCTGAAGTAGTTACACAAACATCGTTTATACGTTCCTTAAAAATACAGGCCAATGTATTAAACGCCTTGATTCTAAGAGAAATTATTACTCGTTATGGTCGTAATAATATTGGTTTTCTTTGGTTATTTGTTGAGCCTATGTCATTAACTTTCTTAATAAGTTTAATGTGGTTTTTTTTTAAAATAAATCATGTATCTAATCTTAATATTGTTGCATTTGTTCTAACAGGCTATCCAATGGCAATGATGTGGCGCAATGCTTCATCTAGAGCTAAAGGTTCAGTTACAGCTAATCAAGCATTGCTATATCATCGTAATATTAAGATTTTAGATTTAGTTTACGCACGTGTTTTTCTTGAAATGATTGGTGCAAGCGCAGCTCAAGTATTTGTTATATTGCTTTTTACTTTTGTAGGATTAATTGCCATGCCTTATGATCCTTTTTATATGCTATGTGCTTGGGGGTTAATGAGCTGGTTTTCTCTTGGTTTAGGTTTAATAATCTTTGTTTTATCCGCTAAATATGAAGTTTTTAATAAAATGTGGAGTACTTTAAGTTTTATACTTATGCCTCTTTCTGGTGCTTTCTTTTGGATTGACACGTTCCCTGGTAACATTCAAGAGATATTGCTTTATATTCCTCCAGTTAATGGCACAGAAATGTTTCGTTCAGGATATTTTGGCCCATCTGTTATAACTCATTATAATGTAAACTACTTAGTTTTATGTAATATCGTTTTATTATTTGTCGGATTAACTATGGTTAAGATTAATGAAAATCATATTCTTGAGGATAATTAATGATCATTGTTAAAGATGTAAGTAAACGATATTTAACAAGAAAAGGCTATAGAACTATCTTAAATAATATTAATTTTTCCCTACAAAGAGGAGAAAAAATAGGTATATTAGGGCGAAATGGAGCAGGGAAATCAACGCTTATAAAACTTATTAGTGAAATTGAAAAGCCGACATCTGGTTCAATAATAAGAAATATGTCAATTTCTTGGCCACTTGCTTTTTCAGGTGGTTTTCAAGGTAGTTTATCTGGAATGGATAATTTAAAATTTATTTGTCGGATTTATGGATGTAGCATTGAAAAAACCAAAAAATATGTTGAGGATTTTGCAGAATTAGGCGATTATTTATTTGAACCAATAAAAAAATACTCTTCAGGAATGAAAGCTCGCCTAGCTTTTGCTTTATCATTATCAATTGAATTTGATTGCTATCTGATTGATGAGGTAATTGCTGTTGGTGATTCTAGATTTTCAGAAAAATGCAAAAAAGAATTGTTTGAAAACAAAAAAGATCGAGCTCTTATCTTAGTCTCACATAATATGAATGCTATAAAAAATTATTGCGATAAGGCAATGGTATTAGATAATGGTTATCTATACCAATTTGACACGATTGAACAAGCATATAAGTATCATAATAATCAACAAAAAATTGCTTAATACTTATAATAGATCTTATTAATTTAGAAGAAAACTAAATGAAAAATGTCTCAGTATTCTCTAAAAAAATTCTAGCCATAAAACATATTAATCATTTTTTTTCTAATTTATCATTTAGTTATAGAATTAAAAGAAAAGCTGACGCAATTGCTGGATGGGGATATCGTCCAACAACGCTTAAAGCGAGGGCATATGCAACTAAACATTCATTACCATTTATTGCTCTTGAAGATGGTTTTTTACGTTCTGTTGGTTTAGGGCTCGAAGGATTTCCGCCGTTATCACTTATTGCTGATAGTATTGGTATCTATTACGATTCTAGAACCCCTTCACAGTTAGAAGAATTAATAAAAAATAAAACACTTTTAAATCAATATATTAATGAAGCAATTTCTGCAAAAAAATTAATTATTGATTCAGAATTAACAAAATATAATCATGCGCCCGATTTTTGTGGTTTCGATGCTAAAATTAACAATCAAACAAAAAAAGTATTAGTTATCGATCAAACATTTGGTGATATGGCAGTTGAATTGGGTGGGGCAAATCAACAAACATTTATATCCATGCTTAATTGTGCTGTTGAAGAAAACCCATCTTCAACTATTTATGTAAAGACTCATACAGACGTAATAAATGGATATAAGAAAGGTTATTTAACAAAATTAGCTAATCATTCTGTGATGTTATTTAGTGAAGATGTAAACTCTCTTTCATTACTTAAATATTTTGATAAGGTTTATGTTGTTACATCGCATATGGGATTTGAAGCCCTTTTATTGGGAAAACAAGTTATTACCTTTGGTTTACCTTGGTATGCAGGTTGGGGTGTTACAGACGATCGTCATAAAAATATAAACAATTTGCGATCAACAAATAGAAGAACTCAAGCTACAGTTTTAGAGTTGTTCACTGCAAGCTATCTATTGTATTGTAAGTACATAAACCCTTATACAGGTAAAAAAGGGACTATTTTTGATGTTATTAATTATTTAATAAAAATTAAGGCACTTAATAATAAATTGAGAGGTACGATTAACTTAGTTGGTTTTTCGTTTTGGAAAAAACATGTATTATTACCTTATTTAAAATTGCCATCAGTAACATGTTGCTTTTATTCGGTAAATTGTTTTACAAAGATTATTAATGATGAAAAAAAAGCGAAAAAAATAAAGGCAGAAAAGCTATTAATATGGGGGCAAGGGAAAAAGGCATTGCACCCAATTATTGACACTTTAAGTTCATTTCGTGTTGAAGATGGTTTTATCCGTTCAATTGGTTTAGGTTCTAATCTAGCTATGCCATATTCACTGGTTATTGATAAGTTAGGTATTTATTTTAACTCTCAAAATACCAGTGAATTAGAGTTTTTATTAGCAAATAAAAAAATTACTAAATGGGAAAAAGAAAAAGCAAACTCACTACAAAATTTGCTTATTTTGACGAAACTAGGCAAATACAATGTTGGTCAAAAGATGAATATTAGACCAAGTGAAGGTAAAACAAAAGTTATTTTAATACCTGGTCAAGTTGAAGATGATGCATCTATTTTATACGGTTCGCCTATTATAAAAACAAATCTAGATCTGATAAAAGCAGTTAGGCAAAATAATCCGAATGATTATATTATTTATAAACCTCACCCTGATGTTTTGAGTGGCAATCGAATTGGAAAAGTTAATAAATTCGAAATACAAAAATATGCTGATGATATTATTGAATCTATTAATATTATTGATTGTATTGAGCAGGTTGATGAAATTCATACAATCACATCGTTAGCGGGATTTGAGGCCCTAATTCGACATAAAAAAGTGGTGTGTTATGGGCAGCCATTTTACTCGGGTTGGGGATTAACCGTTGATATGTATCCTAACATCAGAAGAAATAGAACACTAACACTTCAAGAGTTAATTTATATTGTGATGTATGATTATGCTATTTATATCCATCCTGATTCGTTAAATTTTACTGATCCAGAGACTTTAATAAATTATTTATACGATAAAAAAAACAAAAACTCAAAGCCAATCAAACAAAGTTGGTTAAAAAAACAATTCAACAAATTAAAACAACTCTTATTTCTTATTTATAAAATTAAGCTAAATAGAGTTAATCACTTCTAAATTGGAATGTTGAATTTACCACTTATTTTAGTAAATATTTTTTACACAATTATAGTAGATTTCAATATATTCAAATAGCGCTTTATTGGTTTCTTTGCTTTTAAGTAATGAATCATATTTACGATTAAACGGTATAGTGGAATGGCAACACATATTCAAACAACAAAATTAAGAGGGGTTGTTTGTTAAACTCTACTGGTGGCAAATAACCTAACGATGAATGTAACCGTTTATGATTGTATCAATAATCATAGATTGCAAAAGATTGTCACAACGCTTCGGTTGCCACAAATTTTTTTCCTTTAACAAATTCTGTTTTTATGGTTTTAAATGTCATTTCCGCTAGGGCATTGTCATACGGACTCTCTTTTTGTTTAGATAGCGTTGAATATTAAGTTCTATTTAGATCAAGATAATTTATTAAAGCAATTACGTAGTATTGATTCATCGATGAAAAATATTCGATGCCAAATGCCAAATGCCAAATGCCATATGGCAAGTTAGGTGACGGATGTTATGCTTTATTTGAGTGGGAAAATCATGTCATTAAATTAATTGGCATCAATGCTCTTTATCCTGCTGATGTTTTAGAAATATGCGTTGCACCAGCACATTACAGTCAGGATATTAAAGATCAAGTTCGTGAAAATAATAGCTATATTATTCTATATTATACTGGGTATGAAAAGGATATACTTGAGCAATATGTTGCTTTAACACAGTTTGCTGTTGGATTTGAACATTGCGATATGAGCGCGCTTATTAATGCAAAGGCTCATCAAATTTTAGCAACACATGTTGCTAGCGCACTGGCAAATGAACAAAAAGGCGTCTATTTGTTACGTAATTGTTTACCACTGTTTTTTATTGGATTTGTGAAATTTAATGTTGACCGTTTTGATGGCGTATGGATGCGTACTTATGGTGCGGATGTTTTTGGCTTGCCCGATTTGGCTATATTAGCCAATAGTCATGAAGATAGCGAAAAGTATATGAACATGTTCAATAATTTATTGCTTTATTTGCGGGATAGTGGGGCATCGATACAAGCAGGTCACACTACAGAAGATACCGAAGGCAAAAAAATGTTATTACGTAGCCCATCAGCACAAGAATCTTTTTTACAAAATGGTGGAATGGTGTTGGTGATGGAATACCTTGTTGAGTAATCTTCAGTAATAAATCAGATTTATTGATATAACGATTAACATCCTCTTGATAATCATCGATTTTAGAAAAATTTAATATTAAGGAAGAATAAATGAATATTTTTTCACGTCTATTTGGTAAAAAGTCACAGCCACAACAAACTAATGGGGCACTAGTTGAAAATCCAGATATTAAGAAACCATTAACATTAGGTGTTGTGTTTAAAGGGCAATTTTGTTTTGAGGAAGATAATTTATTAAATAAATTACGCAATATAGATTCATCAATGAAAGACATTCAATGTCAACAGCCATTTGGACAGTTAGATGATGGATGTTATCTCTTAATTGGTTGGGGAAAACATGTGATTAAGCTATTTGGAATCAATGCCCCATATCCTGCTGAGGCTTTAGAAACTTGTGTTGCACCTGCACATTATAATCAGGATATCAAAGCGCAAATTCGAAATAATGATAGCCATTTAATTTTATATTATATTGGGTATGAGCAAGATGTACTTGAGCAATACCTAGCTTTAACCCGTTTAGCCGCTGGTTTGGAGGAGTTTAATGCTTTAGCCGTGATTAACGGAAATGGGCATTCTTCGTTACCAATAAGTACTATTCGTGGATTGGTTACAGATAAAGGTGGAATTGATAGTTTACGCCATTGCTTACCTTCGTTCTTTTGCGGATTTGTGAAATATGAAGTAGAAGGTGTTAAAGGGGTATGGATGCGTACTTATGGTGCGGATGTTTTTGGCTTACCTGATTTTGCTGTATTAGCCAATAGCCATGATGAGGGGGAATATTATTTTGAAATGTTTGGTAATATCCTAGAGTATCTACGTGATAGCGATGCAACAATGATGCCAGGTGATACTATGGAGGTAGGTGATAATGAAATGATGTCATTACGCGCTCCAGAAAATAATGAATACTTTTTGAAAGATCAAGGTCATGTTTTGGTGGTTGAAATAAATAGCAATAATGCAACTGCATAACTTGCCAGCAAAATTAATCTAATAAAATAAACGTCTATTTTTCAATAGAGTGTTTATTTTTTATGTTCATTTTATCACTTAATTTATTGCTTAATTTACTTATCGATAGTGCTAGCCCATTATCAAAACGTTATTTTTTCATTGTAAGTACAATATCGCCAGAATTAAGTCTTACCTTTTCACCATTATATTGGTACTCCGACCACAGAGCAGGATTATCCGATTCACAGTCATTAATAATTCGATATTCACTATAACCTGTATTGTTGCTTAAGATAGGTATAATCTTACCAACAGATCTTTCAATATCATGTTCAGACAAGTAGATAATTAATTTTTTGACTAATTCTAGTTTGTGTTTTAACTCTGGATTATCTTTATATGATGATTCAATAAAATCAATAATATCTAACATTTATAACCTTTATAAAAATGTAAAACCAAAAAAATGATTTGGGTCAAAAAGTAAATTACCACAGCCTTGGCCATTGAAGTAACTTATACTCATTGAGGAAAAGGGTATTGATGAGTATGTTATCTTGGTGATAGTTACAGTTTGCTCGGTTTTGAATAATTGCGAATAAATTGACATTAATGAAAAATGGTCATCATCATCTAAAGTAAACCATGCTTTAATTTCTGTTAATTCATTATATTGTATAATACCTGCTTCACTGAGATATAACTCAAAAATAACTTCATCAATAATAAAATATAATCTATCATAAAGCGGGTGAAAAATCGGTAGAGTAGCATAATCAACATAGCCAGCGATCATTACATCCTTTAGTTCACCAAGCATTAATCTATCAAAAAATCCCTGCATGATTAACTCTTTTTTTACTTTGTACAATTAACTCAAAAAACGATTCTGTTGTAATCAGCATATCAAGAAAGTTTTTTATATTAAAATTAACATTTACGCCATCCATTTTTTCACCTATACTTGTTTAAGCATCTATGGGCTGCTTCTGCCAAAGCCTCAAACCCCACGTACAGCGCTCCCAATCGTGGCGGTGATTGGGTTTTGTTTTCTTATATTATCGTTTAAATATTTGAATACTGACATGCAGTTGCTCTAAATAATCAAAGTTATCGTATGTAAATGTTGTCACACTCAACTAGCATCATTAGCTACTTCAAACATCATCTAAAAGGCATCTATTATTTGATAAATAGAACTCACCGATTTCTTGTACATCTTTATCGTCACTTTGTAAAGCTAAAATCGCCAATTTTTTTGATAACTTCTGGCTAAATGAATTGAATAAATACATCAATATACCAAATGTTTGATAATCCTGTTGCCCTAAAATAGGTGTAATATAATTCCAAATATGTTTTTCTAGCCACTGTGTATTGATACTTAAAATAATCTCTTGGCATAATTTTGTATTGCCATCTAAATATTGCATAATGTTGATAATTTCAGGTAATAAGCTTATTTTGATTGCTTCTGGAAATTGTTTGATCAAGTGTAATAACAAGGGATCAAACTTTTGGGTTAAATGTGTTTTAATTAATTCAACGGCTTTAGGCTGATTAGCTAATAAATAGAGTTTATTTAATAAATTATCCTGTAGATTAATGCAGTCGGTTAAAAACTGATTTATATCATTAAATGAGTGCATATTTTGGGTTACCTGTTTTATCTATGATGTTGCTCAAGGTTTTATCTGGCAAAACCATATCCAATTATCATGATGAAAATAGAATGCAATATTGTTATCAGGGCAGATAAGTAGACTATCATTATGAATATTATTTAGACAGTGGGTTGATATTTCCATCCCATTGGTATAGGCATCATAATAATATCCTGATTTAATGGTATAGTGCTTTATAATTTGAGTAAATTTTTCAAAAGCATTGTTATCAATTCTTACACAATGGTGATTCAAATGTTTATCAAGATGTTTGATGTTATTGGCAAATTTCGGCCATTTTCCATTAATTAGAAAGTGGTATCGTTGTTTTTTATCTTTTTTTATAAAGTTGTTTATAAAAAAATTAAGATGATTCATAGTATATTGAATATTAAGTTATGATTTTACCTTTATATATTGCCATTTTATCTTAAAAAATACCTTTTAATTGTTTTTTTGATATTTTGATCTGTTTAGCAATGACTTCTACATAGAATGAATGGCTTTGAATAATATAATGCCAATAGTCACCGCGATCATATTGTTGCCAATTAGGGAAATGAGATTGTCGTTCATTGACTAATTGCTCAAGCCATGATGATTCAGGGATAACCCAATAACAAGAATTAAAATCATCGCTATCACAATGACTGTAGTAAGCGCACTGTTTGTTTCGTTCAAAATGCATTGCCCAAACATTAGAAAACTCGAATATACCCGTAAATTTAGAATACTTTGCAGGTTTATACCATATTTTGCAATAGGCGGTTAATGTATCGCCTTTGGATTTTATGACAATATCATCGTTGGGGGCTTGCCAAAAAGGAAGTTCAATGGGATAGGCATGATCTTTGGCTTGTGAGCGTTGATAAGTGATACCATGATTGGTTAAGGTTGTTTGAATATGCTTTTCAACGTGGTAATTAGGATATTTACCCTCTGTAATCATAAAAGTAACAATATAAGATGGATTAAGAATGATGTCAAAAATACGATCAATTTTGTCATGAATCATTATAGCAAAATCACCTAACTTAGCTTTAGCAATACCACTATCATTTTTATAAGTGAATGTACAGTTAAAGGCTTTCGTAAGCTTGGCTAATAGTTGTTCAAATGAGCAATTCTCATCAATTAACAATCTTAACCATTTTGGGGGAGTATTCATCTGTTCCTGCTTAGCACTATTACTTTGTGATTAATTTAAGGCTGAACCGGTAAAAATATTCGCCAGTTTGCCAATAATATTTATCAATTTTAATCTTTTTGGGGATGAATTGTTAGGCTAATCTTATTTTTTATTATCTAAATAATTTTATTAAACGATTATTTTAAATTGAAGATAGTACTGAAAGTTGATTGATAGTTTTGCTATTTACTAATTTGTTAACGCTATCTATGCATAGATTACCATGGTTAGGATTTTTGTTTCTGTTAAATCTAAGTCACTATATAACGAATATGAGTGGATATTGATATTATAACGTTTTCTCAAATTAGCATTTAATTAATCGCGCAACTATTAAAAAAATAGCAGTGCGACGTGTAAGTCGCACCGTTATTGCTTATATTATTGTTAGTGTCGTTGAATTGATTTAAATTGTTTTGTTGTTTGTTTAAGTGCTATTTCTGTTGGTAAACGTTCCATTGAACTAGCTCCATAAAACCCATTACAATCAGGGCAATTGTCTAAAATATATTTAGCGTCTTCTGGAGTAGCAATAGGGCCACCATGGCATAAAATTATAATATCTGGTCGAATTGCTTTAGCTGCTTTAGCCCATTGATTGATTAAAGGCACACAGTCAGCAAGCTTTAAAGCCGTTTCTGCACCGATACTACCGCCCGTAGTTAATCCCATATGGGGTACTAAAATATCAGCGCCAGCTTTAGCCATATCGATTGCGTTTTGTTCACTAAATACATAAGGTGTTGTTAGCAGATCTTTTTCATGTGCTTTGCGAATCATTTCTACTTCTAAAGCGTATCCCATACCTGTTTCTTCAAGGTTTGCTCTAAAGTTACCATCAATTAGTCCAACAGTTGGGAAGTTTTGTACGCCAGCAAATCCAGTTTCCTTTAATTTATCTAAAAATTGATCGAATTGACAAAATGGATCTGTCCCATTAACGCCTGCTAACACTGGCGTGTGTTTAACTACTGGTAACACCTCTTTAGCCATATCCATCACAATTTCGTTAGCATTGCCATAAGCAAGCAATCCAGCTAATGAACCTCTACCAGCCATACGGTAACGTCCAGAATTATAAATAACAATAAGGTCGATACCACCAGCTTCTTCACATTTTGCCGATAAACCTGTGCCAGCGCCCCCACCAATGATGGGTTGCCCTTTTGCGATCATGTCATGAAATTTTTTTAGTAATTGTGAACGTTGATTTTTCATAATTTTCTCCACTTAATTTTTAATTATTTGAGTAAATTCATTAATAATCAGATCACAAAACTGGGGAGAGTTAATATGATGGGGTGTTTTTATTAATTTTCTTTTAGGGGTCTGAATAAATGTTTTTTCAAATTCATCAATAAAGGCTTTATTCGCTTTTGGTGACCAAAAAGTTCCTCCTTCAATATCCAATGCTGAAAACCCACCTTCAGGGATAATAAAAGTAACGTAACCTTGGCATTGATTAAGCTTATTTGCGATCCAATTAGCCATTTTTTTATTTTCTTCAGGCGTTGTTCGCATTAAGGTTACTTGTGGATTGTGTTGGTAAAATAAACGATCTTTATATTTTTCTGGAATAGTTTCAGGGCTAGAAAAATTAACCATATCAAGTGCTCCACACGATCCAATATATGGAATTTGGCTTCTAGCAATTGCGCCAAAACGATCTTCATTGCAAGCTAAAACACCATCAAATAAATAGTCACATACTTCTGTTGTGGTAATATCCAGTACTGCATGTAATAACTTGCTATCAGCTAGCTTTTCCATCGCTTTACCTCCGCTGCCTGTAGCATGGAAAACAAGGCAATCATATTGATCGTGCAATTTGGCTGATATAGATTGAACGCATGTGGTTGTAACACCAAACATAGTTAAGCCAATTGCAGTTTTATCTTCGATCGTTTCTTGGGTTTTAAAAAGAACTGAACCCGCAATAAAGTTAGCCGCATTTGATAAGACTTTTCTTGATATAACATTAATTCCTGCAATATCTGTGACTGAATACATCATTGCAATATCGCTTGCGCCAATATAATCAGAAATATTGCCAGATGCCATTGTAGATACCATGAGTTTAGGAATGCCAACAGCAAGTGATTGCATAGCAGGAGTAATTAATGCCGTTCCTCCTGAGCCACCTAATCCTAGTATAGCGCCTATATCATTTTGAGCCATCAAAAATAGTTTGAATGCATCTGCCATTGCAACAATCGCTTTACCTCGGTCACCACAAAATATAGCCGATTTGCCATGTGGATGGTAACTTGCAACCATTTCTGACGTGATAGTTGCTAAATGATTAAATTGATGAAGTTGTGTGGAAATATCGATAATTTTACAATTAAGATTTTTTAAATCGAGAAGGGTTTTGATATAAATGATTTCTTCCCGTTTGGTGTCTAGTGTCGTAACCAGATAAATTGTGCTAGTTGATGCCATTTATAGCTCCTAAACAGGTTAATAAGGTTAATACTTTTACCAAAAGGGTGGTTAATAGTCATACATTATATACTCAAAATGAGACATAAGTCTCATTTTTATAATACTAATTTTAACTTAGTGATTAAAATGCAGTATTATTTGATGATGAATTCAAATTAATAATATATCTAATGATTCAAGAGACTTTATTGCGTTCTACAAAATATACAGGCGCCAAAAAGAAGACTTATGAACGTTTAATTAATACAGCATTAGAAGCATTAGAGCAGGGCTTTGAACTGTCTATAACCGAATTAGCTGATAAATCGGGGGATTTCAAGAGCAACAGCTTACCGCTATTTCCCAACACAAAGTGATCTTATTTCTGCAATTGTTGAAAGTGCTTTAGGTCCCATTTTTAGTTGGCGATCAGAAAAACAAAATACAGAAGAACGCATCAATGATTTTTTAGCTTTTGCCTTTCCACAAATGTTAAAACATGAAGGGGCACTACGCGCAGCACTAAGAGTTTCATTACAACAATGGGCAACAAAACGAGCGTCATTATCTCAACAAACCGAAAAATTGGTGCGAGGTAATCGCAAAGAAATCCTTTCAACAATATTGTTACCACTCAAAACTGAACTTCCTGAAGAACTTTATAATAAAGTAATTTATGCTATTTCAATAATTTATGGCTCTGAAATATTTATGGTACTCAAAGATATCTGGATGCTTGATGACCAGTCTATAATATCACTATCGCAATGGATAGCTAAAGCAGTCATTAACCAAGCTAAACAAGATGCCTCAAAAATTTGATTGATGTGCTATGATAGCTGGTTAGCCTAATTTTGCTGATCGCTAGTGCTATTATAAAAATAAATGATTTTGTGAAAATTAATCCTTATTCACGTGTTTAAAGTAGGAAAACGATAATGAAAAAGCTTGTTTTTATTCTTATTTTTTGTCTTTGTGGCTGTGTGCATAAGCAAACGCAAATTTTACCCAGTAGTGACACCATTATCAAATTAAAGAGTGATGAAAAAATAGGTATTATTGCTGAATCACAAACATACTCATACCAATTTACAAGTGCCGATGCGATAGACAAGCTCAAAAGCTACCGTAATTTTTTAGCAGAATATAAAAATGATATTGAAAAAGCCTCTATCACTTTTTTCAGAGAACATGCAAGCGATGAAATTATTGTACGGTATAGTAATCTTATCCCAGAAAAAACAGTTTTAAACAATAACAATTTATCAATGAAGTATAAATCAGAATGGGTGTTAAAAGATGGTTATTATCAAGTGTCATTTAGCACAAAAGGAAATGCCTATAAGCAAGCAAATACGCTATCTGATCAATATTTATTACCAACCCCCATTACCGTGTTAGTCAAACCTAGAAATGAAATAAAAGCTAGTGAGGACATCACTGGTGATGTAGCAGGTTTAATTATATTGCCAGTTTTTATTCCATTAATGATGATTAGTTGTATTATGGGGCCTTGTTAAAAGCTATGTGTAAAAGCTATGTATAAAAGCTCTGTGTAGAAAAAGTTCGCCATCACATGCCAGGAAAATGATAATAATTAATCTACTGCCTATGATTGGAAGTGGAAAAGTAGATCGAAAAAAATTAGCCAACTTGTTGTTATAAATTACTATTATTAATGATTTGACTATCACAAAAAGCTGAACATTTTTAATGTGCTCAGCCCTGATTTTTAATAGCTATTAAAAATTTTAACTTTACTTGCTAAATTTGAAAATGCACATTTATTTGGCTAGTTACTATGGCTTATAGTTAGTGATATTGAATAGGGTGTTCACTTTGTTTATCATGTACTAAAAGTAGACAGGTGTCACTTGATGATACCGCCTGTTGTAAGCGAGCTTTGTCTTGCTCATTAAGATTATTGATACAAGCAACCACATAACTGCAAGTTTTGTTTTGTAACGCTTTTTCAATAGTTGATATTAAGTTTGCGTTATTTAAATTTGCTAGATGAACAACTTTGTTTTTATCTAAACCTGCGATATTAATCCATGAACGCTTTAACATTGGTCGGTTCGAAAGCCATAATTGCCATTTTTTAGCTTTGTTAAGTGATTTTAATAAAGGCCGTTGTTGTTGTAATACTTGTTGAAAAGGTGATTCAAAATTAATCGCCATAAGTTGTTGTGTTGAATGTTCAATAAGCATAATAACCTCAATACTGTTTTTATATACAGTGTATGTTAGTACAGTATTTCCCGCTTGTAAACTTTATTTTGATTGGTTTTTATATTATTTACAACTATTCAACTTTAAGAACGTAACCATTGATATGACAATATCCCTAAAAAAGTCATTAAAACAGAACCAATTACATGTATAAATAGGGTTGCCAATCCCCAATATATTCGACCTTCTTGTAAAAAATTGACAATTTCGGCTGAAAAAGTTGAAAACGTTGATAATCCGCCACAAAAACCCGTTATAACCAATAAACGCCATTCTGCCGATAGGTTAGAATGATTAAAAAAAGCAATCGCAAAACCAATAATGTAGCCTGCAACTAAATTTGATAGTAGTGTACCTAATGGGATAGCAAAAGTGATCGCATTGAATTTAAGTGATAAAAACCACCGTAATAAACCGCCAGCTACAGAACCCACTGAAATGGCTAACACCAGTTTTAGCATGATAAAACATCCTTAATTATAAAAAAAACATCAAATTAACTTTAACAAAATCTTAGTATTGGCCTTTTATTGGTAGTTACAATAAAAATTATTTCTTAAATAATCAAAATCTATAAAATTATAACGTCATCATACCAGTTGAAAATACAAATAGGAACTTCTGACCAAGTTGCGATAGAATGTTCATCATTAAGTAAAAAATTAGGGTATAGATATGTTTACGGGTATTGTTCAAGGTGTTGGTCAGATTATTGATATTATAGACCAAGATAAATTAAGAACGTATAAAGTTAAGTTACCGCATCAATTAACCGATAAAATTGAAATTGGGGCTTCGATAGCCAATGATGGTTGCTGTTTAACTGTAACGAAGTTTGATAATGGCGTAGTATCATTTGATATTATGGAAGAAACGTTAGCATTAACCACAATAGGTGATAAAAAAATTAACGATTTTGTAAATATAGAACGAAGCGCAAAATTTGGTGATGAAGTGGGTGGGCATATTATGTCAGGGCATATATCTTGCACAGCAATAATTGTTGATATTCAAAAAACAGCAACTAATTGCCATATGACACTACAGTTACCATCTCAGTTTAGCAAATATGTATTATATAAAGGCTTTATTGGTATTGACGGTGCGAGTTTAACGGTTGGGCAGATAGATAAAGATAGCTTTACGATTCATTTAATCCCTGAAACGTTAGCTATTACCACGTTAGATTCGAAAACGGTAGGGGATAAGGTAAATATTGAAATTGATGCTCAAACACAAGCTATTGTTGATACCGTTGAACGGGTACTGGCGGCAAAATAATCTTGAGTAATTGGAATAGGCGATAAATAATAATACTTATACTCATGAATAAATAAAGATTAAAACCACACAGACTAATTGCGTTTTAACATTCAATAATCAATTTTAGTTAAAAATTCAAGGCTCTGGGCTACTTTTTTAAGTAATAGATTGGCTAAATAAGAACTATTAAGCTAATCCAGGGCCTAATTTATCACGGCAAGATGCTAATAATTAAAGATGAGAGTAATTAACCGATCAAATAACGACGTTTTTTGTATTAAAGCCTTTAATTGTAAAGCATAATGTATCTTTGTAATATTGACTAACCCTAAATAAGATAAGCAATACTTACTTTTGTAAAATAATAACAATATCGCAGGTCTATTATGGAGTAATAATATAGGCCACTTATCACCTCAAAATAATCAAAAAACTTTAATAAAATCAATGGCTTTTCTGAATGATTTTTTTCTCTAATCAAGCAGACTATTAGACTATTGATCGATGGTTTGTTTAAAAAATAGACTTGATTTTTTCTCAAATCAGCGCTTATATATAACAGTGATGAGCATGGTGCTTATCACTCATTTAACTTTGGAGGAACTTATAATGGTACAAAAATTTGCTCCGTACGGTAGTGATGTCTCGTCTGGCACTTATAAGTGTGCCGACTGTGGGTATGTTTATTCAAACCAAAGTAAGAAATCGTTACCTCCTTGCCCTGATCATAATAAAACACCGCATAGCAAAAATGGTTGGTATATTATGTCTGGGCAAGGGGATTCAGTTAAAGATCCTCATCCTGATAAAAAGTAATCTTATAAGTTAATACTATCAAAAGGTAGCCGACTAGGTTACCTTTTTTGACCGCATTAAAATTAAATTCATAATGTTATAGGGCTATATGATTTAAAAAGTAACACACTCATTCTTGTATAAAAATTAAGTGAATTATAAGAGCCACATTCATCAAAATAAGTGACGGAAAATAGGAAATAAAGAATCATCAAATCAATTTTTAAAGATCACACATTGTTTATTGCTTTTGCAATTTGTTATGTATTTATGATTAAGCAATATAAATAAGTGACATTGTCACTTATGGTAAAATACCCAATTATAAAAATTATTTTTCATTGATATATTTTATTACCAATATTTCCTCCTGTTGTTTGGGTATTCATCTTAATTAACTTAATATTTAATTATTTTTATCGATTTTGTATAATATAGTGATCTAATTAGAATTGTTACAATCAACAATAATTAATAATAAGGGATATATTGACTCAGTATTGGCAACTTTTAATAGCCAATTAAATTATGCTAAAAGCAAATGGATGTTGTGCTATTTATGCGATTAAAATAACATAACTTAATTAAGTTTCAATTTAAGGAATACCGAAGTGAAAAAACGAATAAAATTGGCTGTGCTACTTTCTTCATTTTTGATAATTTCGAACGCTTATAGTGCAGAATTGCCCTCGTCAGCTAATATCACAAAAGCTTTCGCTGATAGCGCTAAAAGATCAATATTAGGCGAAGGAGGAAAGTTTCCTATTAAAACTGAAGCGGGCTACGAAGTCACTAATATTTTTTATAATCTGAATAACGTCGTATTTGAATATAGTATGCCAACTGATAGCCAAAGCGTTTCCATTGTAGATATTACTGAAGGAATCAGACTTGGGCTCAATGCACAATTTTGTAGTAAACAAGATGTGATTGATGTATTACGGGCTTATGATATTCGCTTCTTGTTCCGTTTCCAATTCAATGATGATCGAAATGTGCCAGCAACATTGTCAATTGATGAAATTTGTGAAGAACCAAAATAAATAGCTTTGGCCATCGCCCCAAGTAGTTCGTAAAATTAACGCTCATTTTGCGAACTTACTTTATTCAAAGTTACTGCCAGCTGATTTATTAAGTTATTTTTGTAAAAATTTTTTAGATTTTCTATTTACATAACTAAACCTTTGCATAATAGCATAATTCACTTTTCAAATTCTGCACTGCATATTCGCTTTTTATTGATTTATTATCATTGTTGCCGCTTTCTTTTTGGATTATTATCACAACAAGCACTAATTAGCATACCTTGCTAATTAAAGATGTGATTAAAGTTGTGATGTTATGTTGAGTTAATCAGAAAAAGGGAAACAATGATGAGCCTTAAAAATAGATTAGTTGAATACACGCAGACTTTGAATAATGTTCAAATTGATAATCCTTTCAAAAAGTTTCCTGACTATCAAGTTCTTAGACACAAAAGTAGTGGTAAGTGGTTTGGTCTAATTATGTCAGTAGAGAAAAATAAATTAGGTCTCAACTCGGAAGAGGTCGTGGAAATCATTGATGTCAAATCCGATCCTGAATTAATTTCTATAATAAAAAATAGCACTGGTTTATTACCAGCATATCATATGAATAAAAATAACTGGATTACCATAATGCTTGATGGCTCTGTGCCACTGGAACAAATAATACATTTATTAGACTACAGTTATAATTTAACGAATAAGGATAAAGTTTGAATTTGCACTGATATATCTAATGACTGCCTCGACAAATAAATAACCGTGCAATTCATGAAAAACGGCTATAAAAAAAGTGATCTAAGCTGAGTTACTCAACAACTGTTTTTTGTTTCTCACAATCTATGAGTAGTTATATGATAAATCCCCTATAGAGCATGTGAGGTAAATATCGCCGGTATTTTTATAAAAACATCTTGAAAATCATTATGTTTTAAATAAGGAGTCACTGGATCACACGGAATTATTTTATATATAGAAGTTTGATTTTATTTTAGAACAACAAACAGAACGATAAATCTTATTGTTTAAAATAAGATTTATCAGAAAATATTATTCAATTGCATTATAATGCCTAAGGACAATCCATTTACCATTTATCTAGGAATCAATTCATGTCATTTGACTCTCTTGGTTTAGATACCGAGATTTTAAAAGCAATTCAAGAACAAAACTATACCAGCCCGACGCCCATTCAACAACAAGCTATACCGGTCATTTTATCTGGTAAAGATCTTATGGCGAGTGCACAAACAGGGACAGGTAAAACGGCGGGCTTTGGCTTGCCCATTTTACAAAAACTACTTGAGCAGAAAACTAAAGACGCTAATAATCCAAATAGCAAAAAAAATAAACGTTCTTTATATGCCTTGATTTTAGCGCCAACACGTGAGCTAGCAGCCCAAATTGGCGAAAATATTCGTGGCTACAGCCGTTATTTACCGATTCGATCCTTAGTGGTATTTGGTGGTGTAAGTATTAATCCTCAAATGATGAAATTACGGGGCGGTGTGGACATATTAATTGCAACACCGGGACGATTACTTGATTTAGCACAACAAAATGCTGTGGATCTTTCAACCGTGAAAATGCTAGTATTGGATGAAGCCGATCGCATGTTAGATATGGGATTTATTCATGATATCCGTCGTGTGATTGCTAAATTACCGAAAAAACGCCAAAATTTAATGTTTTCAGCAACTTTCTCCGATGAAATAAAAGTGTTAGCGCAATCTCTATTACATTCACCAGAATCTGTTGCAGTAGTTAAAACCAATAGCGCTTCAGAGCAAATAACCCAATATATACATAGAGTAGATAAACGCCGTAAACGAGAGCTATTGTCTTATTTAATTGGTAAAAACCAATGGCAACAAGTATTAATCTTTACCCGCACTAAATATGGTGCAAATCACTTAGCGGAACAGCTAACTAAAGATGGCATTAAAGCAGCTGCTATTCATGGTAATAAAAGCCAAGGGGCACGAACTAAAGCCTTAGCCGATTTCAAAAGTGGGCAAATTAGAGCATTAGTAGCCACTGATATTGCAGCAAGAGGCCTTGACATTGAGCTGTTGCCTTATGTAGTTAATTATGAATTACCACAAGTTGCTGAAGATTATGTACATCGCATTGGGCGAACAGGGCGTGCACAAAATGAAGGGCAGGCTATTTCGCTCGTGTGTATTGATGAACTGGCTCAATTAAAAGCGATTGAAAAATTAATAAAAAAGCCGATTCCAGAATTAACAACTAACGGGTTTGAAGTTGATCCAAAAATTAAAGCAGAGCCTGTAAAAAAATCATTGCCAAGGCGAGCATCACCAAAAAGAGCGAATGTAACGGGGGCTGGTCGATCGTCGCACTCTAATCAAAAGAGTATTAAATCTTCAAATAGATCGAATCACTCTAATAATAAAAAAACTAATATTTAACAAAGTAGAAGGAAACTATTATGGTAAATCGTAGCAAGCGTTTACGAAAAAAATTACATATTGAAGAGTTCAAAGAATTAGGCTTTACTGTTAGCTGGTCTTTTGACGAAGGCACAAGCGAAGAGACTTTAGATAACATTGTTGATCAGTTTATTCTTGAAGCCATTCAACCAAATGGTTTAGCTTATGAGGGGAGTGGTTATTTAAATTGGCAAGGTATTATTTGCACCCAAAAATTAGGAAATTGTACTGAAGAACATCGTGACGTTGTCACAAAATGGTTGGAAGATCATGGTTTAAAAAATGTTAAAACCAGTCAACTTATTGATATTTGGTGGGATGAGTTAGCATTTTAATTATTAGGTTATTTTTAAATATACGTTATTCTTAAATAAAAGTAGTCACGTATGTGGCTATTTTTATAACTGAATTTTATCGTACTAATGGTGAATTTATTTTTTATTAACTATTATATTAATATCAACTACATCACCTATTATATTTACATCTTTTTAAGGATGGCTATTTATAATACAATCATACAAACGATAAAATATATCAAATAATAAGTGGATTACCTCGGTGAGTAAAAAACTATCATTAAGATAATTACTGTCTACTATTTGGGCAAGGCTCAATTACATTATGAGTGAAAACGCTATTTTCAAGCTTGATAAAAAATATACATCTTTTCTATTAAAACAGTCAGGTGCGTATTGATTTTATTATGTTTTTACCTTGTTGTTTTTTACAAAAATCAAAAAAATTTCAATCCCTTAAAGCTTTCTCCAAAGCTTAATATGTTTTTTTTACATTCCTTTACAAAAAATCACAAAAAAAACTAGCCAAGCTTTTTTTTAACATTATAATTTTAACGGTAAAAATTAAATTAGCTTTTTTACAGGCTAATAATCATAAAAAATAAATAAAACAATATTTTATTTGTAAGGTGGGATGTTATGCAGTATAATCTTGGACAACAGACAACAGACAACAGACAACAGACAACAGACAGGGCAAGCCTATGCCTTAAATTTATCCAACAATTGCATTAGCCGGTTTTTTACACTTCGCTCGTTTATATCATCAAAATTATCCACCAAATTATTTAAAAAAATCCCGTTGGCATTAGCGCCAGTATTGTTATTGCCGTATTCGCAAGGTTCGCAAGCATTAACGGTACATACTAGCCAAGTGATTCAAGGTAGTGCCCCGTATTTAACGTTTGATGGTGGTAAAACCAAAGTGACCACAACAACGGAGTTATTAGGTATTAAATTATCGGATGGTCGAGAATTCACCCCTACAACCAATAGTTCATCACCCGCAAATCCAATTGAGTTACCTGCAGTGGGTCAAAGCTTTGCTGATATTCAAATGTTAGTCCCGCCATCAACTAATTCTGTAAGTTTAAATGAGTTAGTAACAAACTATAATTATTGGGGCGATGATGATGGCGATGGGCAGGAAGCAGGAGAGATAACCGCAACAGGGAATTTAGCGGTTAGTATTACAGATAAGAATGGTAAAACAGTGAATCGTAGTGAAGTATTAATGATATGTAATGCGCCTTATAAAGTGGTAATAAGTAGCGAAGAGGGTAGTTTAAGTACCCGTTACGGCGTTCCTAATAGTAGTACTTTCACTGGTGACACAGCAACATATTATATTAATCCAAAATCATCACCATTTATTTGCTTTGCAAGACCAGATGTAATAGCCTCAACGGAAACTTGGATACACGGCATTAAGCTTGACCATAATGGTCCGGCTACTGTCTGGAATCCAGATAAAGGTTTTCTTACTCAGTCAATAAATCCATCATCTTATGGTCTTAATTTTCCGACAACAGGAGTTGATGGTTTCTATTTTGATTTAGATATAGGTGGAATTGATGCCAGTCAACTAACGTGGTTACCCGTTACGCATGGGGGAATAACCGCTACTGTAACAAGGGCGTTACCAAATGCAGATGATTATTGGATATCCGATCATTCAGTACCAGTAACGCGTGTTACGTTAAAAGGTCCAGAGGCAAAGAGCCAATTGAACAGTCCTCATCCTAGTCCAATTACTAAGCCAAATTTGCCGCAGACATTTGAGTTAGTGGGTAGAGATAGTCGTGGTAATACAGTAGTAAAATATGGATTTGTATTACAGAAATGGTTCGTTAACGGAGCTAAAAATAAAAAAAGAATTTATTCTGAAGCAGAAACTTGGTGTCGTGGTTTAGGTTATCGTGTGCCACAGATAAAGGAGCTAACTAACGCCGTCTGTTCTGGTTTGGGTGCACAACCGCGTTGTCAGGGTGCAGTTGGAGGCAAACCATCATCAAATGGAAATTATTTTCAGCGTCAAATAGGAGCTGGAGTCATGGCTGAGTGGGGCAGTGAAGGGGGGTACAACAATGGCACAATATATTCTTGGTCGAGTGACAAACAAGGAGATCATAGGCTAGCTGCGCACTGGCTTAACGGACCAATATTGGGGATAGAAGAAAACGGAACCTACGATGGTATCGATTGCGTCACTCCTTAGCATTAAGTACCTAATTGTAGGTCGCAGTTGGGGTTATGGTGCAAATCAAGGACAAGCCATCAAAAGAACCAAGCCCCGCATAAGGCGGAGTGCTGAGCGGGGTATCTAGCAAACTTGTACTTTAATGACGGAAAGTCAAAAAGCACTTCCCCGGATGACGATGCCTAAGCTGTGAAGCGTTACTCAACATAAACAATTAGACATTATCATAATAAAAATTGAGTAAAATTAGTACCAAAAAAACAGCTATTTTTTAGCTGGTTTTTTTGTATAAATGTCAAACGATTTTTTTGATAAAAATATCAAAAAGTGATGATGTGTGATTGTAGTAAGGTGGTTTTTTGTGGCGTATAATTTGGTCTCCAATAAACAACTTTCTAACGTAAAATCAACATGAAATTTAAGCCTTAATGGCAACCAGTTTATCTTGTGCTGCTGTAGAGCCTGCTCCGCATTGGGATTATGAAGGCGAATTTAAACCCGAAAATTGGGGAAAACTTTCACCTGAATTTTCAACCTGTGAAAACGGCAAAAATCAATCGCCGATCAATATTGAACATGCACTAAAAACCCATCATGATAAACTTAAACTGGCGTTTAAACCCAGCAAGCAAGAAATCATCAACAACGGCCATACCATTCAAATCAATGTTAACGAAGGTAATACCTTAGAAATTGATAATGAAATCTTTACGTTACAACAATTCCATTTTCATGCACCAAGCGAAAATATGATTAAAAGTAAACCCTTTCCGATGGAAGCTCACTTTGTTTATAAAAATGACAATGGTGACTTAACGGTTGTTGGTCTTATGTTTAATAGGGGAAAATCTAACCCCGAATTAGCTAAAGCTTGGCAACATATTCCGACACAAGTAGGAAACACTGCGACATTAAGTCAGTCGGTTAATATTAAGGCATTATTGCCAAATAGATTAGATTTTTACCGCTTTAGCGGCTCACTAACAACACCGCCTTGTACGGAAGGTGTGAGATGGATTATTTTAGAACAAGAAAGTAGCGCATCTGCCAAACAAATTGAAAAATTCCACTCAATCATACATCATGATAACAACCGTCCAATTCAGCCTTTAAATGGTCGTGTGATAGTTAATTAATATTTTTTGGCTCTATCGGTGAAAGCGAATAGAGCCAATAATTAGTGCACTTATCACTTATAACACACTAAAATATATAATGTATTTTTTAATGGTTTTTTGTCACTAAACATTACACGAATAACGTATAAAAATTTTACGCTATCATCAAATAATATGAATACCCATGTCAAAAATGAAAATTCATATAATCAGGGCTGCTTTATTGATTTTATGTTCAGGTATTTTTTCTTTATCTTATTTTTAAGTGTTTTAGTATCTTGATAGTCATCACTCATATTCTATAAATACGAGTGGATAGGTTAAAGTAACTGACCTATCTATCGTTATATGCTTTTAGGGATGAAAACATGATTATAGGCAAATTAAGGTCAAATCATCAAAGAAAAGTAGTCTTAGCTTAAGAGCAATTGCGCCCACCAATATAACAGCAATACTCAATCCAGCACGAATTACAAAACAAGTTAGGTTTGTAATAATGTACTTAATCCATAATCGATCACCTAATATAAGTGATTAATGACTTAAATTTTAAAAAAGGTTATATTATTCAACAATAAAAATTGTGTTTTTTATAATTAAAAAGGGATAGTTAACATGAAAGGAAAAATTTTTAGTATTGCCATAATATTATTAGCTGGAGCTTGTATGCCCCTTTCAGCTAATGCAATTTATGAGATAACTTGCCCTGATTCAGTTCAGGTAAACGCTATCCCCACCGAATTAGAAACATTACCTGAAGGATGGCAAATATCCGAACAAAAAAATCTGTTTTTGCGAGTTGATAGTGGTGAAGTATACCATGGTAAACCAGTGAATTTAGGACAGATGATACCCTTTACAATTACCATTAAAGGTAAAAAATATAAGGATTCATGGAGTGTTGATACTCGTTATGATACACCCAATGATACTGGTTATTGGTTTAATTGTTCTTATTCACGTAATCGGGTTCGCCTAATAAAACACATCGATCCGACCATGAAAACCTGTTGGGTAATCACTTCAAAAGATGCAAAAGGTAATACGAAAGTAAAACTAAATTGCGATAAAAAAATACATGAAGGTCAACAATCATACTCTAAACGTGAAAATAAAGTTAGTTTAAGCTCTAACATCGGATAAAGTTAGATAGCAAAAATAGCCTTGGTTTGGATAGTTAATAGCCTAATGCATTTAACTTAATAAAACGATATTAACTATTAGAAATAATTGCTTTTTTATAAGATTAAGAAGGAATAGCAAACATGAAAGGTAAAATTTTAAGTCTAGCAGCAATTGTCGTAATGGGGGGGAGTCTTTGCCGTTCAGCTAATGCAAATCAAGAGATAGTTTGTCCCGAATCGGTAAAAATAAAATATGCTAAACCTGAACTAGAAGTTGTGCCTGAAGGCTGGGAAGTGTCTGAAAAAGGCTATGATATGAATAAAATTAATGGTTTAATCTTGCCAGAAGATATCGCTCACACCAGTTCTCTTATTCGACTAAATCAAGTGGAAGTATATTCAGGAAAATCAACTGACTCAGCAAAACGAATAAAACCCAAGCCCGCAACGATAAATGGGAAAAAATATCAGGCAGTTTGGTTGTTAGAGAGCAGTGATGATACTAATAAACTGAGCTTTTGGGCTAGCTGTAATTATAACTACAATAACGAAGTACAATTGACAAAGCCTATTGATACATCACTGAAAACTTGTTGGGCAGTTGACACCCAAGATCAGCATCAAGGAACACTTGCTAAATTAGTGTGTAGTACTGAAAAAGCAAAATAAATTAATATTAGTTTGGATATTTCGGGGATATGTTCACATTTCCCACAAAAGTTATACCTCAATAAAGACAGTAAAAGGTAGTCGTTTGTGACTGCCTTCTACTTTTGTCAGAGATTGGCTTTTTATATAGTCCTTTATCACACTTATAACTATATTGGAGCAAGTGATATAAATAATGAAAATCTGATCGGATTAAATCGTTATATAGATTGCTTCTCTATATGTTGATTTATAAAATCAATGACAGGTTGCCAAATTTCTTGTTCGGGTGCTTGATAATCCCATAAAGGTGTAACCAACTCATCTAATATTTGCAATTTAGCGAGAAAATTTTTTGAATAGGTTTGACGTTGTTCATCTGACATGGATAGTAACCTTTCTGACGAAATGTATTTGCGCTTTTGCCGTGGGTTTTCAATAAAATTGCCTAAACTACATAATTCTTTCTCATTTTCACATTCTGAATAGGAAAAGGGATAAGTTTGTTCTACTTGTTCAAAAGCATCTGCAATTTGCGGTAAATTTACTGCTTTCATTGCCGGTACAACATATTTTGCTGTAGCATAATTCCATAAAAGATTACACCAACCATCACTTTGCCAATGACTAATGGTATGAATGACAACAAAAGCATAGAAAGCATTTCGATCCAGTTTTGTGCTTAGCTCTGATTCGCAAGGGATACACTTATAAATCTTATCAAAGAACGCGATGACATCTTCAAAATCAGATAGCTTTTGATTCTGAGTTAACATATTAATTGTTATCATATTATTTCCTTATCCTAATTTATTTGAATTTTAACATATTTGAACAGCAATGAAATGCTATCTTAGCAGCAGTCTTAAAACTGTGCTGTTTTATGGGGTGGTTACAACCTGTCCCTTGATATTCACGTCCGTTATAGGTATAAATACATTCAATGATATAAGGACACTGGGCTAATACATCATTTTGTAGAAACTGTGTTGAGCTAAATTGGGATTTATCGGGGTATATGACCCCATAAAGCTCACGTAAAAAATCAGTCTCGTGTTTTTTTTCGTTTCATTTTTAAGTAACGGTAAACGTTTGGTGTCAACATAGAGCATTCCGCCTTGATAGGGTTTATTATCGCGCTTAGCTTATCTTCTTAATTTATCTTCAATGGACTTTTCAACTTTAACCAGATGTTTAATACCATAAAAGAGAGTTTTATATCGTTCGTTTTTACTTGTCAAAGGAACAAATGTAAATACCCCAAACTTAGTACAAGATTCAAGTAGAAAATAATACTCCTTGTTTAGGGTTTTATACTCAATCTGCGTCATATTATTTAATGCTTCATGAGGTTTTTCGTTGTTATAACTGGTTAGCCATTCTTCTGTTATCTTTCTTGCTTGTTCCAGATTATTAAATAGATATAAATCTAGTACCTCTGTGCGATAGATGCGATTAAATCGTTCCAATATACCCATTTTGATATGGGTTGCCGAGCTCAATATAATCAATGGCTATATCATGTGATTTAGCCCAGTTAATAAACGTATTTCCAGTGAATTCCGGTCCATTATCGACTCGTATTTTGAGTGGATAATTATGATATTCAGCCAGTTTATCCAGATAACGGGTGATCCTGCCAGCCGGCAAACTGACCGCAATATCAATGCCTAGCACCTCACGATTAAAGTCATCGATGACATTGAAGTGTGGATAATTCAACAGTAGATTCCTCCCACAATTGAACGTAGTTTATTCGACTTGCCTACGATAGTTATTGCTAGTTAGGTAGTTTCTGTGAAATAAATAGTGCTGCTAAATTTCCTGCAATTCCATTACCAATTATGATTAGTTTATTCTTTTTTATATAAGCCCTTTAGACTCTATATAAATTAATCCAAATGATTTTTAAAGTTTAATATCACATACATCAGCTCTTTCCATATAATTTGTGGAAACTGAAGAAAATAGAATTTTTTTATTTTTATCAATAAGATAAGTTGCAGGGATAGGCAGTTTATACGTCTTATCATTATTAAATAATTCTAAATCTGCTCCCATGTTTTTATAGATATCACGAACATTTTCTTGCAGCGTAAAAACAAGCCCATATTTATCAGCAATTTCGTTCCCTTTATCAGAAAGTATTCTAAATTCGAGGTTATTTCGTACCGTTACATCGTGATTAAAATGAATAGTTTGAGGAGAAATCGCAATAACCGTTGCACTATCAATAAGATTGTTATTTATAGCTTCTTGGTAATGTGCTAATTCAGCCATACAAAACGGACACCAATTACCACGAAAAAAGCTAAGTATAACTGGATTATGTTGCAATGTATCGTAGAGCGAAATAGGTAGACCCTCAGCATCTGGCAACGTAAAATCAGGAGCTATATCACCGACTTTAAGAGCGTGGTTTTCTAAATTTAGCTCTATAAGTTCATGAAGTGATTGTCCGAACGCATTTAAAATATCAACTGGCACAGTTTGCGCCATTTCTTTTTGTATTAGCTCAAGTTTTTCATTTAATTTCATGATTATTTTCCTTTAGAGGTTTATTTATTGTGCGTATAGCTTTTTTAACAATACGCTGTGTAAATGCTGAATCACTTTCTGATAACCATTGTGAATAGAGGTCTGATACCCAACTTGGTCGAGTTTTACTTGCATCATTTAACCAATTAGCAACTGAATCTTGGACATATTTTTCAGGTTCGTTTTTTAATGGTTCAAGTAAAGAAAGAGCCATTTCAGGTTGTGTTTTTAACTCACTAATATGCTTAGACCAACCCCCTCTAGGCCTTAAACATTCAACAGCAAACCACCTAACGTAGGGATTTGGGTTTATTACCCAAGTAGAAAGTAATTGAATAGAAACAATTAAATCAGAAGATAATTTTTCTCGAACGGCCATCCAAACCCATTTGCAAACTCTAAAGTGGATATCTTTAGCGTAAGATTGAATCTGGATAAGTAATTCTTGTAGCGATAGTGGAGGTTTCTTTTGGGTAAGAACCACTCTAAATAAATGCTCTTGATCTATTTGTAAGCATTCATTGAGATTAGTCGTGGCACCAAGCCCGTTATTCAATATGTCAATACGATTCATTATTCGTAATACCCTGGTAATATGATATTGTTGGGGTAGATGATTTTTTAATCTGTTCAGTTAACTTTCCATGTATCGTATCACTCATAAAATACTGACTCATAAAGACCGAATGAAGTCGATATGGAGTAAAACCGAAGGTTCTTCCCATTGTCAGCAATTCATAATAACAATCAATAATCTGATCTACATGTAATACTATTAAAAGCCGATTATTCGGCATAATTATTAAGTACGGAGAGAAATAAGGTAGTTTTCGTTCACTTTTAATAAGCCCTTTGAGAACATATTCTCGACTTATCAACCAAATAGCTTCAAAAAACGCATCATACGTGGAAGCAAATTTTATTGTTATCTTATCTTTAATAAAAGATGATTTGTTAAGATGCGTAACAATTCTAAGATTCTTTGTTTCCTGAAGCATATCAGTAATCTCTAAATTCATAAATTATAATTAATCATCTTTAAGCTGAGACATTTTATTTAAAATACAAACGAGCGTTTTAATTTCAGAATCTGTTAAATTTTTTGTAATGTTAGCAATCCAAAGACTATGTTCCTTGAAGATTCGGTGTATCAAATCTTGGCCTTTTTTAGTCAGAGTAATATCAATTTTTCTTCCATCGGTGATGTCTTCAGTTTTATTGACCAATTTTTCTTTAACTAAAGAATGAATGAAAGAGGTTATCGTTGGTTTTGTAACTCCACTCAGAGTAGCAATTTCTTGCGGTGATAGCACCTTATGCTCAAATAGAAGTACGAGCACCATAAAACGCCCCTCAGATAACTGATAATCACTTAGTCGTTTAGCACATTCTTTGTCTATTCTCATTCCAGTAGAAAGTATACTAAAACAAGCTTCTACCGATAATATATTGGCTGCTTTATGTTTTTTAATAATACGAGCTAATGATATATATTTTTTTTCCAACTTCACGATTATGACCTCCTTTTAATATAGTTAGATGTCTAACTAAACTGCCAAAAAAATAGTTAGACATCTAACTATATCTGGATTATAAAAAAAACATATTCCTTGTCAAGAAATATTAAAAAATAATTTCACTTAAGTATAAAGCTCATCAACAAAACAAATTAATACAGATTGTAACTATCCCCTAAAATAGTACAGCAAAAAAGTAGAAAATTCTCTATGATAAAAGTAAAGGGGATTTAATTATGAAAAAAATGACTGAACATCAAATCGTCGCTATTTTAAAAGAAGCTGAAGCGGGTATTCCCGTTAAAGAACTGTGCCGTAAATATGGCATGGGTAATTCAACTTTCTATAAATGGCGAGAAAAATACGGCGGAATGGAAACGTCGGATATCAAACGCTTAAAGGAGCTGGAGGCTGAAAACCGCAAGCTTAAACAGATGTTTGCCGAACTGAGCTTAAAATCCCAGCTTCAGGAAGAAATTATAAAAAAGCTTTAGTGCCAACTGGGGCACGTAAAACGTGGGCACAGCAACTACAACAAAATCATTCAGTTACTATTGCTATGAGTTGTGCCATTGTTGGCTTAAGCCGTTGTGCTTACTATTATCAATCTAAGTTACAGGATGATTCGGTGATTGTTTCGGTGTTGAATGCTATCACAGACCGGAATTTACGCTGGGGCTTTCCTAAATGTTTTAATCGTATCAGAAAGCTCGGCTATAAATGGAATCATAAACGTGTTTATCGGGTGTATTGTGAGTTAAAACTGAATCTTAAAACAAAACGAAAACAACGAATGCCACCTCGGGAGCCAGAAAAGTTATTGGCTCCCAATAAACAAGGTGAATGTTGGTCAATGGATTTTATGAGTGACAGTAGTCGTAATCAACGTCGCTTTAGGACATTCAATGTCATCGATGACTTTAATCGTGAGGCGTTAGGCATTGATATTGCAGTAAGCTTACCCGCAGGAAGGATTACCCGTTACTTAGATAAACTGGCTGAATATCATGGCTATCCATTAAAAATACGGGTCGATAATGGGCCAGAATTTACAGGAAAAACCTTTATAAACTGGGCTAAATCACATGATATAGCCATTGATTATATCCAGCCCGGTAGCCCTTATCAAAATGGCTATATTGAACGATTTAATCGTACCTATCGTACTGAAGTACTCGATTTATATCTTTTTAACAACTTAGCGCAAGCAAGGAGAATAACCGAAGAAGGGTTAACGATTTATAATACCGAAAGACCGCATGAGGCATTAAATAACATGACACCGATTGAGTATAAAACACTAAAACAAGCAGCATGATTTTCTACGTGAGCTGTGTACTAAGTTTGGGATATTTACAATATTACAATTTTAATATGTTTTGCTTTTTTACAATTTTCTTTTTAATTTCAAGTGAAATATATTCAAGCTAATATTGACAATATCTTAATAAAAAGGTCAGTATTTTATATTTAAATGATGTTATTTTTCATTTACAATATAGGCTTGTTTTAGTGGTTACTATATTTCTTTTTTATCTAACTAAATAAAACAAAAAAGATTTTATAAAAACTAACCAATGTACTATAAAAATATTATATTAAACAATGCATTGATAAATTGAATGGGTTATGGTAGAATGAAAGACACAACACAACACAACACAACACAACATTAATTTGTTCTTTTTGTAAAAAAATATTACCAAGCAAGTCTCTCGAAAATTTATTATTTGTTTATAAAAATCACCATAAATACACTATTTATGATCTTAAATTGATAAAAGTACAAAAAATTGAGGTGATAAATTTCATCTTTTTAGTTTTTATGACATTATTAGCCATTACTAATAGTCATGCTGCTTTATCTACAAAGACAATAAAAACAATTGAAGGTTCTGCTCCTTATATCAAATTAAATGGCTCTGCTATTAATGAACTAGCTGATTTATTAAGTTTTCAAAAATCCGATAGTTCCTCTGGTTCTGTAGTCATTGATCCATCGATGAACAAAGTAATTTATGCGCATGATGGGGACAAATTTAATCAATTTATTACGAAAGTTGTTGCTGATGGACAACCAAATCACTTATCAAATGTTGTGGGGGTAAGTTATGGTGATGATGATGGTGATTTCGCTCATTTAACTATGGGAATAACTGGTACTTTAACTGCTACTTGGCGTTATCGACAGCCAGATGGTACGATAAGAACGTTATCTGCTGATGAATTAAAAAACAATTTAGATTCATGTAAAAGTCCATATCAATTGACGATTAGCGCTGATAATATTAAAGCGCAATCTCAATATGGCATACCATTTGAACATGCTTATGGCAGTCTTAGCAAAACATATACAATAAAAGTTGATGATTTCAAAATTTGTTATATAAAGCCTGCTAGTTTACAAATTTATGATGCTTCTGGCATTGACAAAAATACTTGTACCAATACGACAAATTGCAAATTTATAGGTGGTTATAACCCTAAAGTTTTCTTCCCTAATGAAGGGTTTTCTGCTTTGGCTTCTACTAAGTTTCCGACAACGGCTTTTGATCAAGCAAAATTTACTTTAAGAATGAGTAACGAACAGAGTGATTATATTTATACATCAAGTAATCCGAATTTAGTTTCGATAAGTAATGTAGCAGGAAGTGAAGGTGTTGTTACCTTTAATTCATCTGTTCATCCCAATTTACCTTTTAATGTAATCTTAACAGCAAGGACAAAACCCAATGTAATAACGCCTTCAAAAACGTCTATTTATTCTTTTACCATTAATAAATGGATACGCGCACTTCCTCCAACACCATATAAAACAGAGCAGTATTTAGATACTGGAAATGGTATTTTCCCTGCAGCTAATGCTTGTGCTGGACGTGATTTAGGGATGATTAGTGCAGAAGAAGCGGCAAGTTATTTTTATTCGCCAAGTGAATTAACCAATGCACCTAGCGCAGCAACTGCCGTAACCGGGCATGGCATAGGTCTATTTCCTGAATGGTATCATAATCGAGAAGCAAGATTATCGCGAGATATTGACGGTACATTTTACGGAGAATGGGGAAATTTATATAAAGGATACCCTAATAGTGGTTTTGGAGCATCTGTTGGATGTACGTGGAGTAGTCAGGTATATACAAATGCGCTTATATTTGGTATTGATAGGGAAAACGGTTATGTAGGTTATAATTTGCTTAAATATGATGGTTGCACTCCAGTTTGTCGAAAATAGTAATGATAAATAATATTTTATCGTAGAGTGAAACAATAAAAATTATTGGTAACCAAAAAATAGCCACATTGGTATTTGTGGCTATTTTTATTAATGAATGATTATTCAATTCCTTGACTACGCAGATAATCTTCATAATTACCCGTATAATCGTTCACTTTTTCAGGTGTGATTTCAACAATTCGAGTCGCTAAGGAACTTACAAATTCACGGTCGTGCGAAACAAAGAATAGTGTGCCTTGATAAAGCTCTAATGCCATATTGAGTGATTCAATTGATTCCATATCAAGATGGTTTGTTGGCTCATCCATGACAATAATATTCGGGCGTTGCATCATCAATTTACCAAATAACATACGTCCTTTTTCACCACCAGATAAGACCTTAACTTGTTTTTTAATATCGTCTTGTGAAAATAATAATCGACCTAGAATACTACGCACGGCTTGTTCATCGTCGTTTGGTTGTTTCCATTGGCTCATCCAGTCAAATACCGTTAAATCGCCTTCAAATTCGTATTCATGATCCTGCGCATAATAACCAATATTTGCGTTTTCAGACCATTTTATATCGCCTTGCTCAGGAGTTAGTTCGCCCATTAGCGTTTTTAATAATGTGGTTTTACCAATACCATTAGTCCCTAAAATAGCAACTTTTTCGCCCACTTCAACCATGAGCTTAAGATTTTTAAAAAGAGGGCCATTGTCAAATCCTTTGGTAAGGTCTTCAACAACAAGCGCATTACGAAATAGCTTTTTATCTTGCTCAAAGCGAATAAATGGATTTTGTCGACTAGAAGCTTTGACTTCTTCAAGTTTGATTTTTTCAATTTGCCTTGCGCGTGATGTTGCTTGTTTTGATTTTGATGCATTGGCACTAAAGCGACTAACAAACGATTGCAGTTCACTAATTTGTGCTTTCTTTTTGGCATTTTCGGCTAACAAACGCTCTCTCGCTTGCGTTGATGCGGTCATGTAATCGTCGTAGTTACCCGGATAGATGCGCAATTCACCATAATCTAAATCTGCCATATGGGTACAGACCATATTCAAAAAATGGCGGTCATGCGAAATAATAATCATAGTACTTTCGCGTTGATTTAAGGTATCTTCAAGCCAGCGGATTGTATCAATATCTAAGTTATTGGTTGGTTCATCGAGTAATAAGATATCTGGATTTGAAAATAGGGCTTGGGCTAATAATACCCGTAACTTCCAACCTGGTGCGATTTCGCTCATTAATCCGTAATGTTGCTCAATTGGAATACCAACACCTAATAATAATTCGCCAGCCCGAGATTCGGCACTGTAACCATCCATTTCAGCATATTGGGTTTCTAAATCAGCAACTTTAAAGCCATCTTCTTCACTCATTTCAGGGAGTGAATAGATGCGATCCCGTTCTTGTTTGATCTGCCATAATTCGGTATGTCCCATAATTACGGTATCAAGGACAGTAAATTCTTCAAAAGCAAACTGATCTTGGCGTAATTTACCGAGTCTTTCATGTGGATCTAAAGCCACATTACCTGATGTAGGCACGAGATCGCCACCAATAATTTTCATAAAGGTAGATTTACCACTGCCATTAGCGCCGATTAGACCATAACGATTACCGTTGCCAAATTTAACCGAGATGTTTTCAAATAATGGCTTACTGCCAAATTGCATTGTGATGTTATTTGTACTTAACACGAAAATTGACTCTCTTTAAAATGCGTTTTGCTCAAAAGCAATAATTAGCCTTTGCATGACGTCGCGAAAATATAAATTGGCGCACATTATGCCATAATTAATCATTTTTGAGGATCTTTGTTTTAGATAACGGCATTTAGGAAGGGTATATTTAATTTAATTCTTAATATATTGTAAAATATAGGAAAGTTTCAGGACGTCTACACACCATAATTAAAATAAATTTCTAATATTTACAATATGTTAGCCATATCTTAAATTACTGTCAACAGCGTGAATTATTCCTAAATTTATTTTTACCCTTGATTTCAGGTTAATTGGGAAAGATATAATCACTTGATTACCGTATAACTCATTGATTGTTCTCAAAACCATTTTAAATTTGAAAATAAAATAAAATCAACAAACTAAAATTAACTGCAAGAGAATGATAATATTAATCGAATTTGTGTCAGATTTAAGCTAATTTGTGCCGATTATAGCTTGAAAATTCCTTATGATGGCTTTTATTTAATCGTTAAAAGAGGCCAACATGCATATTTTGTGCAAAGCGAAAGCCATTATTTATAGTACATTATTATTGAGCACAAGTTGCAGTTATGCGACACAATTACAATTAACTAGCACTGATCTTATCAATAATGGATTTACTACTCGGTTTATATCCAATCAATTTGGTTGCCAAGGCGAAAATATATCTCCACAAATTTCATGGAAAAATCTACCCAAAACGACAAAAAGTTTAGTATTAACTATGTATGATCCTGATGCACCAACAGGTTCTGGTTGGTGGCATTGGGTGATTGTTAATATTCCTGTACAAACATCGTTTATTAAACAATCAGCAGGAAATAATCCCAATTTATTGCCTAAAGGAAGTAGATTAGTACGTAATGATTTTGGCGTGATAAATTATGGAGGGCCATGTCCTCCGCTAAATTCGACTCATCGATATCAATTTACACTTTATGCACTAGACATTGATCACATTGAGGTTGATGAACAAACTACCCCAGCTCTAGTTGGTTTTATTGCTAATTCGCATCAAATAGCAAAGGCAGATATAATTTACTCCTACTCACGTTGATATTGATTAATAGGCTATTAGGATTATGGATTTTGCTTCAATTGGTCGAGTGAATTATATAACACAACGTTGTAATCAAACCCTAAAACAGATTCAAAGCATTGATCCAATGATTGTCTATGTCATAAATGGCGAAAAACAGATCGAATGTGAGGGCGAATATTTTAAGGTAAAAACAGGTCAGTTAGTCCTGATTCCAGCAGGTAATTTAATGAATATAAATAATTTTTATATTGATGATAAGGATTATCAAGCCATTTGTTACTCTTGGCATGCGCAGCTACTAGACCAATTTGCTTTATCTCATTTTTATCAGAGTAATCAAATTCTTAAAAAAATTAAAGTTGAAACAATATTACCTGAAACTTTTATTACTCGACTAATACAGATTAAAACAGAATTATTTACACATAACCAATGCAATTCTAATCTTGTTAAACATTTATTTATTGAACTTTTAATTAGATTATCTGCATTTGGTGTGTATTTTCCACTGAATAATAACCCGAAAATTAGCCAAAAAATTCGCGAAATTATTAACCAGCAACCAGACAAAAAGTGGCAGGCAGCAGAAATTGCTAAACAATTTGCTATGAGCGAATCAACTTTACGGCGACATCTTGCTTTAGAAGGATATAATTTATCCAAAATTATCTTAGATATAAGAATGAATTTTGGTTTAATGCTGTTACAAACCACCCAAAAAACGATCCTACAAATTGCCCAAGAAGTGGGATATGAATCAGGCTCTCGTTTTGCTTTTTACTTTAAACAACGTTTTGGATTTTCACCAAAGAGGCTACGTTAGCCAATTTTTTATTACTAACATTTAATTTTATTTATTAAATTATTTTTTATGCATGTCCATTACCATGGTTTCTCAGAACTATAGTATATAGCGCTAGCAATTCCTACAGATTATCAATTATTTTATCATAGTAATCAATTTTTATGATGTAAAGTTTACAAGTGCTAAGCCAATTGATACGATGCGTCTCTCATTATTTTCTTTATTTTCATCAATTATGCTTTATCTTATTTTTGTAACAATTATTTGGTCGTTTTCGTTTAGTTTTATTGGTGTTTATATCAGTGGACAGGTTGATACTTGGTTTGCTGTAGTTATGCGTGTTTTGTTAGCATTTATTACCTTTTTACCTTTTTTATGCTTTAGAAATATTAAGCTTAAAACCCTATTTCTTTTAATGGGTGTTGGGGCTTGTCAATTAGGGATTATGTACTTTTTTTATTATAATTCCTTCCAATATATTTCAGTACCTGAAGTGCTGTTGTTTACCATTTTTACACCTATTTATGTCACGGTTATTTATGATTTACTGCAACGTCATCCATTAAGATTGAGTTACCTTTTTACTGCAATAATAGCAGTTATTGGTGCCGCTATTATCCGTTATGATCATATTAGTGCAAACTTTATTATTGGCTTTTTATTAATTCAAGGGGCTAATATTGTTTTTGCCTTAGGGCAGGTTGGTTATAAAAGAATTATGGAGATATATCCAATGCCTCAACATCAGGCTTTTGCTTGGGTTTACTTGGGGGCGGTAATTGTGGCAACAGTAGGTTGGTTGCTTTTTGGCGATGCATCAAAATTACCTACAACTATTTTACAATGGAGCATTATTATCTGGCTTGGCGTAGTGGCTTCTGGCATATGTTACTTTTTATGGAATTTTGGTGCGACAAAAGTGAATTCGGGCACTTTGGCTATTATGAATAATGTGGTTATCCCAACAGGGATTTTGGTGAATGTGGCGATTTGGCATCAATCAATAGACTGGGTACGCTTTATATTAGGTAGTGTAGTCATTATGTTGGCACTATTGCTACACTACAAAGTTAAAATTGCTCATTAAGTTAAAAACAATAATCTGTAGGAATTATTCGCGTTATTGACAGTAATTTGAGAAACGGCCGTCATAAATAGACATAAAAAACAGAACTAACGTAAATCAAAGATTGGCGATATGGCATTTATATCATAATGAAAAATAACTACCACTGATTTGGCTAAACATTTTGATGAGTCGTTCGACCATTTGATTAAAATTTAACAATCGATTAAATATAAATTAAGACGGCAAGCCCAGTATTCATTTTTCAGGTGATAGGTTTTGTAAAAAATATTCAGGATTCTATACCGTTTGGTGATAAATTAAAACTCTACAGTATTTTGTTTGTTAGATTCAAAAGATAGAAAATGATTTATTCATTTTTATACACATAAGATGATTTTAAGTAAAACGCTTTAGGCATTGTTAGCAAATTATTTGAATCATGAAGTGTAAGCAATCTGGTGTTGTGCTATAAAGCTGTGCTATAAATAAGCGTTTAAGGTAAATGTGTCATAATTGATAAAATTAACGGTGTTGTAATAGAAGATAGCATCGTTGATATTAATAAGCTTGAAGCGATAGAGCCTTGCAACACTTCAAACTGCCTTGCCATCATATAACAATTTATCGCAATTGAAACTGAACTGAGTAATACCACCACTTGCAATTCTAAAGTTGGTAGTCCAATGAGTTTACCTAAAATATAAGTAACAATAGGTAACATAGCCAATTTTAATATGCAGATAGCTGTTGTAATTAAAAGTTTATCTCGAATTTTATATTCCGCTAGTCCCATGCCTAAAACAATTAATGAAAGAGGTGCGGTCATCTCACTCACCATTTTAGTTGATTTATCAATAAAGTTAGGTAACGGTAAACCAATAAAATTCACTATAATGCCTGTAAAAATTCCAATAATAATGGGATTTTTTGCAACATTTTTAAAGGCTTTAACAATCCCTTTAGTTGAACATTTTCCCATTTGCACAAATTCAATAGAAACCGTCGCAAGTGTCCATAAAATTAAGGCATTAAAGATAACGATAATGGCAACAATGGGGATAGCATTATCGCCTAATAACATTTTAATAATAGGAATACCAACAAACACCGTATTGGTATAAATACTACCCATAGCAAACATTGTACTTTCTGAACCATTTAACTTAAATAATTTAGATGCAATTAGGCAACCAATTGCAAAGACAATAAAGGATCCACCAAAAAAGACGAATAACAGTTTTATATCGATTTGCGAATGTTCAGAAAAATGGCTCATGATCTGAAATAGCATGATGGGAAATGCAATATAAAAGGTAAATTTGGTTAGGCTATCGGTGATTGTTTTTTGCCAACGACCTACTTTAACCGCTAAAAAACCGAATAAAATTAGCATAAAAAGGGGCAGGGTAGATAAAAACTGCGCCCATAATGTTGTAAAAAATGCCATCGTCATTATTTTATTGATGATTGCGTATGAAGTACCATTCTAAGTCAGTTGATCGTTTTGAATCAAATTGATAGCCTTCTAAATTGAAATCTTTAATATCATCACTGTGATTAATTTTATTTTTTATAATAAATCGGCTCATTAAACCACGCGCTTTTTTAGCATAAAAGCTAATCACTTTATAATCATCTTTGCTTTTATCTAAAAATATCGGTTGAATGATCTTAGCATTGA
Organism: Gilliamella sp. Nev3-1; assembly: GCF_001690435.1. Taxonomy (NCBI): domain Bacteria; kingdom Pseudomonadati; phylum Pseudomonadota; class Gammaproteobacteria; order Orbales; family Orbaceae; genus Gilliamella; species Gilliamella sp. Nev3-1. The sequence continues at coordinate 76,678 of NZ_LZHN01000011.1, forward strand.
GCTGTTTTGCTTTTATTGCTTTGAAATATTCGTTTGATGCCAAATTAATTAATGTGGGATGTGATGATTTTAACAACTCGTCATTAAGTTTATTTGTTAATGATTCTCCCCAAAATTGATAAAGATTAGCATGGTTACCGTTTTTTAAGCGAATACCCATTTCTAAGCGATAGGGCTGAATTAGATCAAGTGGTCGTAATAAGCCATATAATCCTGACAGAATCCGTAGATGTGATTGAGCAAATTTTAGATCACTATCATTAAAATCTTCAACATGTAAGCCCTCGTAAACATCACCTTTAAAAGCCAGTATCGCTTGCCTTGCATTCTCAAGATTAAAATCACTATGCCAATTTTGAAAACGCTCATAATTAAGCTCAGCTAATTTGGGGCTGATAGACATTAATTGGGCTAAATTCTCTACACTCAATTTTTGACAATCTTGTATAAGGGTTTTAGTTGAGTCAATAAATTGAGGAAACGTATAATTTTGGGTTAATAATGGTGATTGGTAATCTAAGGTTTTTGCTGGTGAAATAATTATTATCATAACATATTTTGCCTATTGTATTTTGCAATAAATCGGGTTATTTTACATCAAATTCAACCCAAAGGAGTAGCAAAATGAACGTAGATAAACAAGAAATGCACGATATCAAAGCTTGGCCTACTATTCGTGAAATATTTATTGAAATTGTCGACGCTATTTTTGAATTTTTTATAGGGGGGTTTTAGTTGAGTTAATAAATTGAGGAAGCGTATAATTTTAGGTTAATAATGGTGATTGGTAATCTAAGGTTTTTGCTGGTGAAATAATTATTATCATAACATA
>NZ_LZHN01000012.1:0-21212 GCF_001690435.1 Gilliamella sp. Nev3-1
GTAATCAACGTCGCTTTAGAACATTCAATGTCATCGATGACTTTAATCGTGAGGCGTTAGGTATTGATATTGCAGTAAGCTTACCAGCAGGAAGGATTACCCGTTACTTAGATAAACTGGCCGAATATCATGGGTATCCATTAAAAATACGGGTCGATAATGGGCCAGAATTTACAGGAAAAACCTTTATAAACTGGGCTAAATCCCATGATATAGCCATTGATTATATCCAGCCCGGTAGCCCTTATCAAAATGGCTATATTGAACGGTTTAATCGTACCTATCGCACTGAAGTGCTCGATTCATATCTTTTTAACAACTTAGCACAAGCAAGGAGAATAACCGAAGAATGGTTAACGATTTATAATACCGAAAGACCGCATGAGGCATTAAATAACATGACACCGATTGAGTATAAAACACTAAAACAAGCAGCATGATTTTCTACGTGAGTTGTGTACTAAGTTTGGGGTATTTACATTAAAACTTAAATTAAAATAATGTATTGAAAAAATAAACTATGGTTTAAAATTTTAGTGGGATTTGAGTTATCGGCTATTACATATAACAATACATATAACAACAAATCCCATATTTCAACTAATGCAAGTCCTTTGCCTCACTTGTGCTACAGGTAAGTGTCCCTCTTTTTCCTTGTTCATCTTCAAAATAGTCAGCCCAGCAACTTTTCATTGATGAATCAATTTTTTTTATTAGCTCAATTCTGCTTGTACTGTAAGCGCAACTAACATAATAAGGTTCAACATCTGTGTGGTAATTAACTTCCCATATTAACTCATGTTTCTTACCAGCAACCGTTCCTTTTGCTGGTTTTAAAACACCCATTCTAGAAGGGTTATCGTAATAAACAATCATGCTATGAAAAGAGCTACTCAGGCTATCTTTATCAGAAACCTCCCATCCATCAGGCATGTTTTCAACTTCTTCTTTAACTTTGATGTTTTGTGGGCAATCAATCTGATAAGCATTAACAAAAAAAACTGCACTAAACCAAGCCATAATAGCCACAGTAACACTCAATATTTTACCTTTCATAGTCTATATCCTTTTCACAATAGCTTATTAATAAATAGATAAACGCATTCTAGCATTTTCCAAAATATGCTGATACTTTAAACAAATTTTTTGTTATTTCTGTTTTAAGGTAAAATTTCAGCAAGGTAGCATAACAAAGATGCCTAAGAAACCTAGTGCTATCAAATATAGAGATAGTCAGTTCGCAGTTCCAACAAACTCATAACCAGCCTCATTAATCGCAGTGATAGCGGCTTCTTGCGTAATGGAACTATTTTCGATAGCAACTTGGCGCTTAGTTAAATCAACGGTCACTTTTGCGTTTGGGTCAATGTCATTAATCGCTTTTGTTATCATTTTCACACAATGCTGGCAATTCATATTATCGACTATCAATTTCATAAAAATCTCTCTATTCCTAATGTTATTTAATAAACAACCAAACAAAATACCTATTTATAACACTAATTTTATTTGATTACATTTAGTTTTTTTCATAAAGATGATAATATTTACTTCCTTTTTACACTTATAACAAAATATTATGATGAAAAAAATAAAATATTCTTTATTGTGGATTTGCAGTTTAATCCTTGTTGGCTGTTCTGAACCTAGTTCTATCGAGCGTTGGATTGACAACCCTACTGCTAACGAAATAAAAGTCACTATTGATGGTAAAGAATTAACTATTCCAGCCAAATCGGGTATTAATTATACATTTGAATACGGCAAACATACCTTATCGTATAATAATGATGACTTCAATTTTGTTGTAAAACCGGCTCAATTTGGAAAATTAGGTCTTATTAACCCAACACAAAGTAACTATTATTTATACACAGTCATCTATTCAACGTCTGAGTTGAATGATGAAGAATACGAAAAGATTTTAAGAGAAAAAAGAGAAATCAATAACATTCCAGCCATTATTGATGGTAAAGCGCAAGAAATAGAATTGCCAGCAAAATTAATCAATGATGTATTTATTGAACACAGCCAATATCATTGGGATTATTCTTATGATCAACCTTTTCCAAAAGAAATAACTCAAGATCTAAAATTGAAGAAAAACCAATCTTATCAAGAACGTTTTAGAAAATTATATCGTGAAAGCGACTTTATTGAATTCTTAAAAGAAGATGAAAAAGAAGACATTAGCTTTCCTTACAACCCTAAAAAGTTCAGTGAGATAAGCCAATATGTTATTCCTAAGATTGACTTAAATAACATAAAATGCGAAGCAGGTCGTCAATATATGGAAAGCCTATTAAATGACTGGAATCATCTTATAACATTAAAAGGTAGTGATTTTAAAAAACCATACGACAATTTGGCATCAAATGATGCAATGGCTAAAAGTTATCGCTCAAAAGAAAAATGTACAGAAGAAAACGATCCTGAGAAAAGCTACAGTAAAGAATTGGGGAAATTCGTTGATGCTCTTCGAGATACTCGCGACGTTAACTTTTATGTGATCAAATAATAGTACTTGATCATTTTCAATAAATCGAAAAAGAGGTTGCTAAATGACCTCTTTTAAAAAGAGTAAAATCATTTTAAACGGGTTTTATGCCTCGATAGCTTACAGACAAATGTTCTTCCTATTTTTATCTCAAGGATAAAAGGCTAAAATTTTACTTTTTATGTTGTTTTATTAATTAAAATTCTTCACGCCTACTATTTACATCTCATAAAAAAATAACTATGATACTCACCATTATTAACTGCAAAGGAGAATTGATTATGATTTGTTTAACTAACCTTTGCAGGCTTATCGCAAAATAATTAAGTAGTAACACTTCTCATTTTTACTTCAATTCATTCTGCTGATCTTAGCCTGCCAATATAACCTATACCCAATACTTAAAGATAATTTTGCTTTACATTGTTAAAGTAAGCGTTGTTTTGGATTAACAATAATTAACTGTTGTGATCAAATCAATGTTAAGTGCAAAGCTGAATTTTATATGTATTATTTTAATTTATAACGTTTTTTACATGTAATTTTTTCAAAAAATTTGTCTTTATACATCATCAGGGTATAACAATAATATTGATTAATATGGATTGATATATGGACAATTCTATACAGGTGCTATCTGACAAAGCATCATATATTGCATCAAAAAACACATGGATTGAAGGCGTGGCTATTGAACAGCTACTGGCAACCGCTAATTTGCCGAATATGGTTAAAGTTGTGGGCATGCCAGATCTTCATCCGGGAAAAGGCTACCCTATTGGAGCAGCTTATTTAAGCCGTGAAATCATCTACCCAACTTTAATTGGCAGTGATATTGGTTGTGGTATGGGTTTTTGGCAAACTGAAATCAATATAGCTAAATTGAGTATTGATAAATTGGAACGGCAAATTGGTAATATTGATCAGTCAAATACTCATCATAAATACAATCTTGGTACAATTGGTGGTGGTAACCATTTTGCTGAATTACAAAAGGTCAGTAAAATTTGTGATGAGTCGTTATTTAATGATTACCAACTCAATGCTAAGAAGTTGTTTTTATTAGTGCACAGTGGTTCAAGAGGATTAGGTCATGCGATTTTACAAAATCAATTATCGCGTTTTGGTAATCAAGGTTTACTTGAAAACAATCCTGAAGCATTAGACTATCTAGCTAAGCACGATAACGCAATAGCATTTGCTAGATTAAATCGTCAAATTGTCGCTGAAAGATTAATGGCAAACCTAAATACACAAGGGGGTGAAGTGCTAAATGGTTGTCATAATTTTCTCGAAAAAGTCATGTTCACTGGGCAGGCGTATTGGTTACATCGTAAAGGCGCCTCTTCAGCAACAGATGAATTAGTGATTGTACCCAGATCGCGTGGGGATTATAGTTATTTAGTTAAGCCAATACAGCATGAAAATCTTCTTATGTCATTAGCCCATGGTGCGGGGCGTAAATGGCGTCGGGTCGACTGTAAAGGCAAGTTAGATAACCGCTATTCAATGCAAGAACTTAAACGAACCAAATTGGGGAGCCGTGTCATTTGTGAAGATAGCAGCTTAATTTTTGAAGAGGCGCCACAAGTTTATAAATCAATTGAGAGTGTAATTGAATCGATGCAACAAGCAAACATTGTTAAAGTGATCGCACAACTTACTCCAATATTGAATTATAAAACACAAGGAGGTCATTAATGGCATTGCTCTGTTTTTCATCTGCCAAAGGGCCTGCTGAATGCACTTTAGCTGTTGCGAAAGCCGTAACGCAATTTCTAAATGAAGCAAGTAAATTATCAGTAACAACCGAAATAGTCGAAAGCGTATTGGGCGATAAGCCCAATACTTTCCGTTCAGTGCTTATTTCAATTGAAGGCTTACAGTGTGATCAATTAATACAGCGTTGGCTTGGAACCGTACAATGGATTTGCCAAAGCCCATATCGACCAGCACATAAACGTAAAAATTGGTTTATAGGCACTACCTGCTTACAAAACCCTTCACAAATAATGGATAGTACTATTGAATTTACGACGATGAAATCATCGGGCGCTGGCGGCCAGCATGTCAACAAAACCGAATCTGCCGTTCGTGCAACACATATCGCAACGGGTATTAGTGTCAAAGTACAGACCGAACGAAGCCAACATGCCAATAAGCGATTAGCGAAATTATTATTGGCGCATAAACTTGCTGAATATGAAAATAATTTACATCAGCAGAATAAAACTATACGCCAGCAATTTCATTACTCAGTACCAAGAGGTAACAGTAGTTTAGTTTTTTATGGCAAAGGATTTCATGAAAAAATAGAGTAACCATATTATGTAGTGTATTAGTTCCGACTTAATCGGACAAAGGGCTTGAAAAAGAGAGCATTACCAGTTTTGATATTAGGTGTCAAATCTACAATCAAAACAACAAGAGGTAACGTTCATGCTTCATACTAACAATCAAATCATAAAACATAAAGTAGGCTTATTAAATTTAACTGAAGAACTTCAGAACGTGTCTAGAGCTTGTAAAGTGATGGGAGTATCAAGAGATGCGTTTTATCGTTATAAAGAACTCGTTGAAGAAGCTAGTTTAGACTCTTTAATATTAAAGAGTAGACGGACACTAAATCTCAAAAATCGCGTTGATGACCCAACGGAACAAGCCATTATTCGTTATGCTATTGACTATCCTGCTCATGGTCAGCATAGAACAAGCAATGAGCTTCGTAAGCAAGGTGTTTTTATTTCAGGAAGTGGCGTGTGCTCTGTTTGGTTAAGACATAATCTTGAGAATTTCAAAAAATGCTTACATGCTTTAGAAGAAAAAGCGGCTCAGGAAGGTATTGAACTCAATGATAGCCAAATAGCTGCATTAGAAAAGAAAAAGCACGATGATGAAGCTTGTGGTGAAATAGAAACTGTATGTAAATACCCCAAACTTAGTACACAACTCACGTAGAAAATTAAGCTGCCTGTTTTAATATTTTATATTCGAGCGGTGTCATGTTATTTAATGCCTCATGCGGTCTTTCGGTGTTATAAATCGTTAACCATTCTTCGGTTATTCTCCTTGCTTGCGCTAAGTTGTTAAAAAGATATAAATCGAGCACTTCAGTACGATAGGTACGATTAAATCGTTCAATATAACCATTTTGATAAGGGCTACCGGGCTGGATATAATCAATGGCTATATCATGTGATTTAGCCCAGTTTATAAAGGTTTTTCCTGTAAATTCTGGCCCATTATCGACCCGTATTTTTAATGGATACCCATGATATTCGGCCAGTTTATCTAAGTAACGGGTAACTCTCCCTGCCGGTAAGCTTACTGCAATATCAATACCTAATGCCTCACGATTAAAGTCATCGATGACATTGAATGTCCTAAAGCGACGTTGATTACGGCTACTGCCACTCATAAAATCCATTGACCAACAGTCACTTTGTTTATTGGGGACTAATAATCTTTCTGAGCATCGTGGAGGAATGCGTTTTTTACGCTTTACCCTGAGATTAAGCTTTAATTCACAATACACCCGATATACCCGTTTATGATTCCATTGATAGCCGAGCTTTCTGATACGATTAAAACATTTAGGAAAGCCCCAGCGTAAATGCCGGTCTGTGATAGCATTCAACACCGAAACAATCACCGAATCATCCTGTAACTTAGCTTGATAATAGTAAGCACAACGGCTTAAACCAACAATGGCACAACTCATAGCAATAGTAACTGAATGATTTTGTTGTAGTTGCTGTGCCCACGTTTTACGTGCCCCTGTTGGCACTAAAGCTTTTTTATGATTTCTTCCTGAAGCTGGGATCTTAAGCTCAGTTCGGCAAACATCTGTTTAAGCTTGCGGTTTTCAGCCTCCAGCTCCTTTAAGCGTTTGATATCCGACGTTTCCATTCCGCTGTATTTTTCTCGCCATTTATAGAAAGTTGAATTACCCATGCCATATTTACGGCACAGTTCTTTAACGGGAATACCCGCTTCAGCTTCTTTTAAAATAGCGATGATTTGATGTTCAGTCATTTTTTTCATAATTAAATCCCCTTTACTTGTATCATAGAGAATTTTCTACTTTTTTGCTGTACTATTTTAGGGGATAGTTACATTAATGTTCTAATAATACTTTTCATAGAATTATATAAAACGTCTTAAATCAACTTAATGCTAATCATTTATTTATTACCATCATTGATAAAAATAATGTGTAGGCTCAATACGTTTGCCAATGGTTAAATTAATTGCCCCCTTGCAAATGTTTTATGGCTTCTTCTAGATTGCTACATTGGGGAAATAATACTGCAATTTTGGTAAAGTGTGTGCAATCCGTATCGTGGATATTTTTAGTTTGAGTTTTGTATGATAGTGATGAGTCTTATTTTATGGTATAGAGCTTTTTTGGCGATATCTCCGTTATGCTATCTTGCTAAAAACTTACTCCAAAACAGAAATAATAAAAAACTCGTTTAATTTAGATAACATGGTGAAAATAGCTTAATGACTTATAAATAATTATAATTGTTTTTATTTAAGATATTAGCATGATTTTTTGAAATCTTAGAATACTTTTATCTTTTTATTAATAGGTAATTGTTAGAAGGATAGATAATATGAAAAGGAAAATATTGAGTGTTACTCTAGCTATTATGGCTTGGTTTGGTGCAGTTTTTTTGTTAATGCCTATCAAATTGATTGCCCACAAAACATCAAGGCTAAAGAAGAAGTTGAAAACAGGCCTAATGGGTGGGAGGTTTCTGATGATATAAATAGTTTAACTATATCGTTTAGTAGCATGATTGTTTATCACGGTAAGCCTTCTAGAAAGGTCAGTTTAAAACCAGCAAAAGGATGGGTTGAAGGTAAGAAACATGAGTTAATATGGGAAGTCGATTTTAAAGCTGATGTTGAACCTTATTATGTTAGTTGCTCTTATAATGGCAGTAGAATTGAGCTAATAAAAAAAATTGATTTATCAATGAAAAGTTGTTGGGCTGATTATTTTGAAGATGAACAAGGAAAAAAAGGAACACTTACCTGTAGCACAAGTGAAGCAAAAGATTTGCATTAGTTGAAATATGGGATTTGTTGTTATATGTAATAGCTGACAACTTAAATCCCTTTTAGACTATTTATTGTGCTGTCACCACCAACGGTAAAAATGGTGTGTTGGGCCAATTCCGTTACCAATATTTAAATTATCAGCATGGCTAATGGCTCCTTGCAAATAATTTTTAGCCTGCATTACAGCTTCTACTAAATTATATTTGGGTAATAATGCGGCAATTGCTGCAGATAGTGTGCAACCTGTTCCGTGAGTATTTTTAGTTTGAATTCGTGGAGAAGTTATTCTTATTACATTATCTTGGGTTATCAAATAATCAGGGCTTTGACTACCTGACAAATGCCCGCCTTTCATTAAAACCGCTTTGCAACCCAATTTGAGTAATTCATCCCCTTGCTTTTGCATATCATCTTCGTTTTTGGCCTCACCACAATCAAGTAGTGCTGCTGCTTCAGGAATATTAGGAGTAACAATGGTTGCTAAGGGTAATAATAACTCACGAATAGCAGTTATGGCATCAGATTTGAGCAGGGGATGTCCTCCTTTAGCTATCATTACAGTATCTAAGACGATAGCAGGAATAGCATTTGTGATAAGAAGATGGTGAACTGCTATGACTATCTCTTTATTCATTAGCATTCCCATTTTTACACTATTAATTTGAATATCTTGATATAGCGTATTGAATTGAGCTGCAACAAATTCAGGGGTAATGGCTAATACCGCATCAACCCCTCGTGTGCTTTGTGCCGTTAATGCAGTGATAACTGACATGCCATAAGCCCCGAGTGCCGAAAAAGTTTTTAAATCGGCTTGAATTCCTGCGCCACCGCTGGGATCTGACCCAGCAATGGTTAATGCAATTGTTGTCATAATGTATGCCCTATTTAGCCTTCCTGATTTGAGTAATGAGCGATAACGTCGCTTGCTCAATATCTTGTTTACCACAAATAGCTGAAACCACAGCAACGCCGTCGATACCTGTTTGAATAACGTTAGTCACATTATTTTCATCAATACCGCCAATAGCTACAGCAGGACATTGCTTTAGTTCTATTAGTTCAATTAATTGTTCGGTTCCCAGTGCTACTGCTGCATCTTTTTTCGTTGCGGTTGGAAAGATAGGACCAATACCAATATAATCGACCTTATGCCATGGAACGCTATCAAGTTGACGTCGATTAGCGATCGAAAACCCTAACCATTTATCTCTACCAATTAATTGACGAGTAACATCAACAGGAAGATCACTTTGTCCAATATGTACACCATCGGCGTCAACCGCTAAAGCAATATCGACATGATCATTAATAAACAGTGGTACGGGTGTTTCATTCAGCGCTTCTTTCAATGCTAATGCGGCATAATACCAATCTTTACCGCTAAACTTATGTTCAGATCTTAACTGTACTGCAGTTGCCCCATTAGAAACAGCAATTTTTGTGGTATTTACCATGCCACTAATACCACCACATAATAATGGATCAAGGACTAAATAAAGAGTTAAATCTAATTGCTTTTTCATCTTGTTCCTTATTGATGCAATGAATTAAACAGAGATAGTTGATCTAGTAGTGATACCGCAAAGGTACCTAATCCTTGCTGTTTATTGGCAAGTTGACCTGCTTTTTTCATCATAAAACAAGCTGAGGCGGTAGCTGATAAAGGATCTGATGAATTGGCAATAAAAGCAGCTACCATAGCAGATAGTGCACAGCCTGTTCCTGTTACTTTTGTTAAAGCAATATCGCCACCAGTGATGCTATATAAGATGTTGCCATTAGTGATATAATCAATATCCCCCGTCATTGCAACAATCGTTTGATATTTTTGTGCAAGTGCTTTGGCTGCATGTACAGCAGATGTCGTTGAGTTTTGACCATCAGGTCCTTTCGATGATCCATTTTCACCATTTAGTACTAATATTTCTGATGCATTACCGCGTATGACTGTTGGCTTTAATGATAGTAATTGACATACAATTTCAGTTCGATAATTAAGCGCCCCCCCCACAGCGACAGGATCAAGCACCCATGGAGTTTGTGTTTGCAAAGCTTGGATTGTTGCTAACAACATACTTTTGGCTGTGCTACTGTGAATGGTGCCAATATTAATCAATAAACTATCCGCAATGGTGATAAATGACTCCACCTCTTGCTTGGCAATAACCATTGCTGGTGATGCACCAATAGCGAGTAACACATTTGCGGTAAAATTTTGCACCACATCATTTGTAATACAATGCACTAATGGGTTTTGTTGTTTTACATGATAGATAAAAGGAGTTGCTTGTACTAATTGAAATGGTTTGTTTTCTAACATATTTATTCCCTGTTATTTTAGAACTAAAATATTGGGAAGAATTTGCCAAATTAAAGCTAAGATGGCTTAGACTTCCCTACGCTGGCATAACCCAGATCAGGTTCAACGGGTAAAATCTCAGTTTTTTGTCAAAACAAAAAACACCCCGAGTCAAAATTTGTTCATCCATTATGAACTGACTATCAGTTTTTAACAAACTATTGTAATAACTTTTCAATATCTGTTATTGCCTTTCTGTCTGGCAAAAAGATGATTAGATGATCATTATCTTCTATCATCAAATCAGTATTAATAATAATCACATCTTCACCACGAACAACAGCTCCAATTGTTGCACCTGAAGGCAGTTTTAAGCCATTAATATTTTTGCCCACCAGTTTTGATGTATCATTATTGCCTTTGGCAACCACTTCGATAATTTCAGATTCGCCTTGCCTTAGCGAAACGACTTTAACCATACCAGTTTGTCTTACATGACTTAATAGTTCTGAAATGGTGGCATGTTGTGGCGATATTGCGATATCAATCACACTATCATTAATCAATTCAAGGTAGGCTTGGCGTTGAATTAGTACGATCACTTTTTTTGCGCCCATTCTTTTGGCAAGCATAGATGACATGATATTGGATTCATCGTCACCTGTGACTGCAATAAAAAGATCGGTAAGCTCAACTTGCTCTTGTGAAAGTAATTCTTGATCAGATGACTCACCATGCAACACTGTGGTATTAACCAGTTGCTCGGCAATGAGTTCGGCTCGCTCAGCATTGCGTTCAATTAACTTGACTTGGTAATCATTTTCCAAACGCTTTGCTAAAGCGACAGCAACACTACCACCACCACTAATAATGATTCGCTTATAAGGTTTTTCTAATCGTTGTAGTTCGCTGGTTACAGCTTTGATATTAACTGGTGGCGTAATAAAATACACCATATCTCCCGCTTCAACCAAGGTTGAGCCAAGCGGACGAATAAAGCGGTTTTTACGATAAATAGCAACCACTCGCGCTTCAACATGAGGTAAATGTTCTTTGAGCTCGGATAATTCACTGCCAACTAAAGCACCGCCATAATAAGCCGTTACCGCCACTAGACACACTCGGTTATCATAAAAAGAAGCAAATTGCAATGAGCCAGGGTATTGAACTAATTGACTTATATGATTGGTGATAAGATTTTCTGGGGCAATGATATGATCGATATTAATACAGTCTTTATTGAAAAAAGGATAATTTTCATCATTATATTCAGGCGCTCTAATGCGAGCCACTTTTTGTGGAATACTAAATAAGACATGACCAATTTGGCAGGCCATCATATTGACTTCATCAGAGTTAGTTACAGCAACAAGCATATCGGCCGATTCAGCGCCAGCACTTTCTAATACCTGAGGATAGGATGATTTTCCACAAATTACCTGTAAATCAAAACGCTCTTGTAGCGATTGCAATCTATCATGATCTTCATCCACCACAGTAATATCGTTTTGTTTTTCGGTAACAAGATATTCCGCAAGTGCACTACCTGTTTGTCCTGCACCAAGAATAATAATCTTCATAACTAGCCTATATATTTAGATGGCTTTAACCATTATCCATTTACTTAGTATATTAAAGCCATTGCATATCATTCATTTTTTAGTCGCAATCTGTTATTGATTTTGCAATTATACAAACCCGATTGCATCATAGACTTTTTTCAACGTTGGCTCGGCTTTTGAACGTGCTTTTTCAGCTCCATCTTGCATGATTGAAAATAGATAATGTTCATCGTCACGATACTCATGATATTTAGCTTGCAAGGTAGTTAACATATCAATGACTTGCGTTGCAACTTCTGTTTTGAGGTGACCATACATTTTACCTTCAAACTCTTTTTCAAGCTCGGCAATAGGCTTACCTGTCACACCAGTTAAAATATCAAGTAGATTTGAAACACCAACTTTATTTTTAACATCATAGCGTACTACTGGTGGCTCATCAGAATCAGTCATTGCACGTTTGATTTTCTTCTCAATATCTTTTGGATTTTCGAGTAAACCAATCACATTATTACGGTTTTCATCTGATTTGGACATTTTCTTAGTCGGCTCTTGCAATGACATAACGCGCGCACCAACCCTGGCAATGAACGGCTCGGGAACAGTAAAAATATCACCATAAAGCGCATTAAAACGCATAGCAATATCACGCGATAATTCAAGATGCTGTTTTTGATCATCACCAACAGGAACTAAGTTTGCTTGATAGAGTAAAATATCAGCAGCCATAAGTACAGGATAATCAAATAGCCCTGCATTGATATTCTCTGAATGGCGTGATGACTTATCTTTAAATTGCGTCATACGGCTAAGCTCACCAAAATAGGTGTAGCAATTTAAAGCCCAGCCTAACTCTGCATGTGCAGGCACATGCGATTGTACAAAAATAGTGCTTTTTTGCGGATCAATACCACAAGCTAAATAAAGGGCTAGTGTATCTAATGTGGCTTTACGTAATTTGTTTGGATCTTGACGTACGGTAATTGCATGCTGATTAACAATACAATAAACGCAATCATATTCGTTTTGCAAAGACACCCAATTTTTTAAAGCACCTAAGTAGTTGCCAAGTGTTAGTTCCCCTGATGGCTGAGCGCCACTAAATACAATCGGTTTACTCATAATTTCTTCCTAATTTATACTCATTATTTTTTTGCATCAGCTTTTGGCTGAGGTAGAATTGTTAATATATCTTTAAAATCGTCAAATAAAAAATCGGGATTACTAGTAGCAATTGAAACGCCATAGTTATAGCCATAGCTTAAGGCAACAGTTGGGCAGTTAGCATTTTGCGCAGCAGTGATATCGTTTTTCGAATCACCAACAAAAAGTAACTGATCGCTAAACAATCCAAATTTCGCCATTACTTGATACAAAGGAGCTGGGTGTGGTTTTAATTTGATCACATCGCCACCGCCAAGTACTAGCGAAAAGAACTCTTTTATGCCTAGTGACGCTAGTAATGCAGGTAAAAATTGGGCTGGCTTATTGGTCACTAATGCAAGTGGATAATGATTATCATAAAGCACTTTTAAAGTTTCTTTAACATTCGGAAACAGCCTAGTTTCGACATCAATAACTTTATCATAATGTTGGTTAAATAATATCTTGGCTTTGGCAAATTGTTCTTTTGATGGCTCAATAGTAATGGCTTTAAAAACGCGTTCTAGCATGATATCAATGCCATTACCAACGAAATTTTTGATCTGCTCATTGCTGATCGTTGGTAAATTCAACTCTGCCAACATATTTTGTGTAGCCAGTGCCAGTCCCGGCACACTATCAACCAATGTACCATCTAAATCAAATGCGATTGCTTGAATATCTTTTAGTTTATTCATGTATCACTCCTGCTAACTCTTTACGCATGGCATCAATGACGGTTTTATAATCAGGCTGGCTAAATATGGCGGAGCCAGCAACAAACATATCTGCACCTGCTTTAGCTATTTCAGCAATATTTTCTACTTTTACCCCACCGTCAATTTCTAAACGAATATTTAATCCTGATGCAATTATACGTTGTTTAACTTGGTGTAATTTTTTCAAGGTTGCGGGAATAAAAGATTGCCCCCCAAAGCCAGGATTAACGCTCATCAACAAAATAATATCAATTTTGTCCATGACATAATCTAAATAATCCAGCGGAGTGGCTGGATTTAATACAATACCTGCCGTGCAACCATGATCTTTAATTAATTGTAATGAGCGATCTAAATGAATCGTCGCTTCTGGATGAATAGAGATATTAGTAGCACCAGCTTTAGCAAATGAGGCTATTAGCTCTTCAACAGGGGATACCATCAAATGCACATCAATAGGTACGCTAATGCCATAATCTCGCAGTGCTTTACAAAACATCGCCCCCATTGTTAGATTAGGTACAAAATGGTTATCCATAACATCAAAATGGATAACATCGGCTCCGGCGTCAATGACCTTTTGCGCATCTTCACCAAGGCGCGCAAAATCAGCTGACAATATTGATGGAGCAATAATAAATTTTTTCATAACCTACCTCATGATAACCCATTTTATATTCAAGCCTGATTATGACTTTTTATAGAGAGCTAAAATCTCATCAATTTTTTTACGACCCTCACCTGCACAGCTAATTGAACGACGCATTTCTGCGCGATAAAGCTCGCTTGCTTTGCTATAAAGAGTCATTGTGTAATCAGTATAATGATTAGATACTAGCACGGGTATATTCTTTTTATATGCTATAGTTTCAGCCAATTTCGACAAGTTTTTATGTTCTTCAAATCCAAAAATATTTGAATAATAAGCTGTAAACCCTACTGATTGATTTGGGGGTATGTAGGGCGGATCACAATAAATAACCGAATTTCTTTCTGCCTTCTTCATGACCTCATGATAAGGTGCGCAAATAAATTTCGCTTTTTGTGCTTTTTCTGCAAAAAAATAAAGTTCTTTTTCAGGAAAATAAATGGTTTTATAACGCCCAAATGGCACATTAAATAATCCACTATTGTTATAACGACATAGGCCGTTATAACAATGTCGGTTTAAATAAACAAATAATAATGATCTAAAATATCGATCTTTACTATGATTAAATACATCTCTAAGCTGATAAAACGCATCAGGTTGATTATTTTGAGTAGTAAAAAGCAATCTGAGATCACGAATAAATTGATCTGGAGTTGATTGTAACAAGGTATATAGTGAAATTAAGTCTTGATTGATATCCGCTAAAATATAGTTTTCGTAGTTTGTATTTAAAAACACAGAACCAGCTCCGACAAAAGGCTCAATCAATAGATCGCCTTCTGGAAGATACCGTTTGATTGTGTCCACAAGCTCATACTTTCCTCCAGCCCATTTTAAAAAGGCTCGTTGCTTCTTCAACGGATACTCCTATTTGTCGTTGATTGGATAAATAAACGATATTACTTATTATTTTTCTATTTTTTCTTTATTAACAACCGCACCCGATTTAACCCATGGTTTATCTTTTAAGAGTGCTGATGGTAAAGATTTAATAGCTTTACGTGCTTCATTAGCTGATGAATAATCACCTTTTACTAAAATAAACCACGTTCCTGAACTATATTCAGTTTTATATATATGGTAATTAGTTATATTGTTTTGTTTAATAAATTTTTTCAACCCCTCAACTGATTTGGATGCACTTAGCTGAATAACATAATGATCATTACTTATTTTAATTTTTTTTCCTAAATCAGCTTTTTCTTCTTTACGATTAACTGTTTTCTTATCATGATCATTATTATTTTTCTTAGTATTAGTTGATTGTGAAATATTTATATTATTAGAAATACTAGCGTTAGTTCTTCTATTTTGTGTTGTAATAGTATTAGAGTGTCCCTTAACCTCAGAATTTAGATTATCTATTGAGCTTAAACTATCATCTGTATTATCAGAACTTTCAGTTTGAGATCCATTAACAACTGCGCCACTTTGCCCATTTGAAATCAAACTGTTAGTTTCTTCTGTTGTCGTAACATCATTAACGGTAGGTGATGTTAATGCTGTTACTTCATTTTTGCGAGAAGAGTAAAAAATAATCAAGCCAAGCAATAATAGAAAAATAATGGCTACCGAACCGAAGATAACTAATTTTTTCTTTGGAAAATTTTGAAGAAGGTTTAGCAACTTTAATGAAGGCGTAGAGTCCTTACTCGGTTGCTCTAAAATATAACGGTCATCTTTATCTACACGCATACTTACTCCTTAACCTATAAAAAGGTTTATTACTTCATTAATAGCTATTACATCCAAAATAAGTTGCTTAAATCTGTTCTATTTTATCAATAATATAACTGGCAACACCTTTGGCACTTTGTTCATCAGTTTTAATGGTAATATCGGCAATTTCTTTGTAAAGAGGTTCACGTTCACCTGCAAGTTCTTCATAAAGCTCACGAGGTGTGTTACCACCTTGCAGTAATGGACGGCGTTTATCTTTTTGTGTTCTTGCCATTTGCTTTTCAATGGTTGTTTCAAGATAAACAACAATTCCACGTGCTGACAATCGGTTGCGTGTCTCTTTTGATAAGACAGAACCACCACCAGTTGCCAGAACTACGCCTTGTTTTTCAGTCAATTCGTTAATGACTTTTTCTTCTCTGGCACGGAATCCCTCTTCTCCTTCTAGGTCAAAAATCCATGCAATATCGGCTCCAGTACGTTTCTCAATCTCTTGATCTGAGTCAAAAAAATCCATGCCTAACTGTTGCGCAATTTGTCGGCCTATTGTGCTTTTTCCTGCCCCCATAGGGCCAATTAGAAAGATATTTCGCTTTTCTGCCATTGTAGTTTCATCATCTATTAATTTTGGTTAAAATATACAACACAACATCAATTTTAGTTGATTAAAAATCATACAAAATTCAATTGTGTAACTTTTCCTTTGATCTCCGTCTAACGACAAAAATTTAGGTCGGTAATTATCTCAATAGATAGCACCTTTTGGCAATAGGTATTTATTAATAGTTTTAGCTAATACCAGCTTGATGCAAATCATGAATATTTAAAGCACCGACTAATTCACCCTCATTGTTAACGACTGGTGCAGCGGTAATATTGTGATCATTAAAGGATTTTAATGCTTCAACCGCTTTCCAATTATCAGGGATAAGGTATCCTGGGCTGGTCATAACATCCAAAATACTATCTTGTAATGTACCATTTTTCAATAATAACCGACGTAAATCGCCATCGGTAAATACTCCAATTATTTTATTATTATTCTGACAGATTGCAACTAAACCTACACCTGTTCGACTTAATTCTAGCATAGCATCAAGAACCGTTGCTGTTTGTGGAACTTTAGGTATTCGATCGCCTGTTCGCATCACATCTCTGACATGATTAAGTAATTTAGCACCTAAACTACCTGCTGGGTGGGAGCGAGCAAAATCTTCTTCTCTAAAGCCTCGAGCTCGCATTACAGCAATCGCTAGCGCATCACCCATCAATAATGTGTTGGTTGAACTTGATGTTGGCGCTAATCCCATTGGGCATGCTTCTTTTTCTATCGAGATATTTAAAATAGCTTGAGCTGATTTAGCCAATGGCGAATCAACTCCGCCCGTAATTGCAATTACGGGTACATTCATTGTAGCGAGGATCGGCAGAATAATATTAAATTCTTTTGCCCGTCCGGAATAAGAAATTAAAATAGCCACATCATTGGCTGTTACCATGCCTAAATCGCCATGCAATGCTTCCGAAGGATGCATAAAAAAAGCGGGGCTGCCCGTGCTTGCTAACGATGCAGCAATTTTTTTCCCAATATGTCCTGATTTCCCAATACCTGAAACAACAACCTTACCTTTGGTGGTTAAGATAAGTTGGCATGCATTAATAAAATCTTTGCCAAGCCGATTAGGTAACTTTTCCGCTTCTTGTAACTCTAGTTCAAGAACTTCTCGACCATATTGTAATAATTTATCCATTTTCAATTAGCCTGTCGAATAAAAAAATCAGTGTCCAGTGAATGTATAATCGGTAAATAAAAGTAATCGATTATAAAAGCTAAACTATTATCAGTTTAACAATTAACGATCGAATATTCAAAAAAAGAAAGTCTTTTTATCAAAACTTTTCAGGTAAACAGGTGCTTGAAAGTAAATATGAGTTCACAACATTAGAGT
This sequence comes from Gilliamella sp. Nev3-1, assembly GCF_001690435.1. Lineage (NCBI taxonomy): Bacteria > Pseudomonadati > Pseudomonadota > Gammaproteobacteria > Orbales > Orbaceae > Gilliamella > Gilliamella sp. Nev3-1. The sequence goes on from NZ_LZHN01000012.1 coordinate 17,575, forward strand.
AACTTAAAGTCCGAAAGCAACTTTTACGCCTAATGTAGTTAAAATGGTACCTAATAATTTATCGAAAATAGTTTGAATTTTAAAATAACGCCGTTGTATTGTTTGATTTTGAAAAACAAACACCACAAAAGGCCACCAAAAAAAGGCTTCAATCCAAATGATAAATGCAATGATAAGTTTACCAATCGTTGATGATTCAGCATCAAGCATTTGCGTAAAAATTGCTAGAAAAAATAACGTTGCTTTAGGGTTAAGTAAATTACATAAAAAACCTTGCGTAAAAGCCAATTTTGTTGAAATTAGCTGCTTAATTGGTTGTTTGCCAACTAAGCAAGTGGTCGCATTAGAGGCAAATAATGCTTTAAAGCCAAGCCATATAAGGAAAGCGGCACTGGCATAGCATAGCGTGTTATAGAGCAATGGAATGGTGCCAATCAACACCGCAAGACCAGCAACGCAATAGCTCATATGAATCAAAATAGCAGTGATCACATCTAAACAAGTAAATAATGCTGTTTTTCGGCGATAATTTAAACTGTTTTTAACACTAAAAAGAAATCAGGTCCAGACGGAATCATCCCCAAAAAACAGGTCGAGCCAACTAAAAGCAATGTATCCAACTCCATTTTCGGTACCTATTTAAATACCTGTGCTGAATTATTGATCGTTGCGATATTGGCTTTATTTTTTTCAATAAACTGTTTTTTATCAAAATTAGGGGCAGATAAATAGTCAGTTAGAAATTTGCCATTACTTGCAACTTGTGCCCCATTTAAAATTAAACGAGGCAAATCAATTTGGTAAATGGTTTGATCGGGTGTTTTTTGTAGATCTTGTATACTTGCGTTAGTTAATAGATAAAGCTTGCGCTCTTTTTGTGAAAGGCGATTAATGGTTGGCGTGCCAGATCCCATCATTAAATGATCTGGGAAAATATAAAATACAGTGTTTTCTAATACCCCTTCATCTTTTAATTGTTGAATAAATAACCCTAAATTATGATCTAATGAAGCAGCAACAAAAGACATATTATCTGGTTTGGGTGAAATAATTGATTTCATTCTTTCGTCATCAAAACCATTTGGAGCATGAGTTGAAACGGTTGATACAAATAAGGCAAATGGTTGGTTATTTTGACGCATTTGCGTAATCTGTTTTTGCGCAACATCAAAAATATCTTTGTCATATAATCCAAATGGTGCTGTTGGGTATTGCCCAACGTAATTTTTTTCCGAAATGACTTGCATACCCAAAAGCTCAGCAGTATGCCCAATACCAGCAAAATCAGGACTAGGCATCACATAACGGGTTTGATACCCAGCTTGTTTTAGCACATCACCCAAACTAACTAAGTTTGTTTGGTTTGCACGCATTAATGGGGATGTTGTGTAACCGCCAATTAAAAATGGCATGCCGGTCATATAAGTATACATGGAAGCAGTCGTCCAAGTGCTTCCAGTGCTCATTGGCATATTGGCAAAAAAAGTATAATCTTGGCAAAGATGTCGTAAATTAGGTGTAATATCTTCAAAGTCGAGAAAACCTTGTTCAAACGATTCTAATGATAACACAATAATATTTTTACCTTGTTGGCTAACAAGCTGGTTTTTATTGATGTAATTAGTCATATTGAGTGATTGCAATGCTTGCTCAAATGGTTCGCGCGGAGCACTAGTAACCTGATATATTTCATATAACCGGCTTAATGGTCCATTGTGGTAACTAATTGAAAATATAGCGATAACAGCGAGTAATATGCGAGGCAATAATCGGTATTTTCCTTTACACCAATTAGCGAGTTTTAATAGTAAAAAAATGAAAGAAAAAAAGACTACAATGACCAGAACGGCTTGCAATTTAAAAATAAATAGCCCTTCTATAATATCATTTATATTTAAATTCACATAAAACTGATAATCAATAAATCCACCACTAAAGTAGATAGAAGTTAGCTCCATTACAATAAAAATCGTTAATAAAGTTACGTTTAAAAATTGCCATTTTTTCTTTTTAAAGAGCGAGGCAAAAACAATTGTGATAATAAAAAGAGGTAAAACAATGAATGTCGATAATGGCATAAGATTTGTTACTCAATTTCTCAAAAATCAATTTTGCTAAAGTATATACTCAATACATAAAAAAATAAAAATATCGCTTAATGCTGTTTAATTTATCACATTATCTTCATAGCCTAACTTGAAAAGTGCTAATGGCAAAAGCAGACTTTTCATATATCAAATGATAATTATTAGCATTTGATGTTGATAATTGAAACCGTTAGCAATAAGATATCGCCAATAATGTCAAATAATTAGGTATTACTATGTCGTGTTATGTACGAAAATTAGCTTTAATTCTATTATCATCGTTGATTCCTTTCGCGTTATGTTATGCCGATATTTCATTACCTAAGCCACAAATAAAAGATGGAATGAGCTTATTTGAAAGCTTAAAAAAACGTGCTTCAACATCTGGTGGCGGGTTTCCTACTGGTAAGATTTCTGATGAGGAACTTTCACAAGTGCTTTGGGCAGCAAGTGGGTTGAACCGAGGTAAAACAGGATGGACAGTACCAATGGTTAAAGGTAAGCCACCTTATGTACGAATTTATATTGCTGGTGAAAAAGGCACTTTTTTATATGAGTGGGAAGGTCATTATTTAAGAGAAATTAATAATAAAGATATTCGCGCCGACATTGGTTTGCAAAATTTTACTAAGCGAGCCGCCTATTCATTAATTTTTGTGTCAGATGCTAATGTATTGGCTGATATAAATCCCGAAGAAAGTACTCACTTTAATTATACTGCTGTTGGCGCAATGAGTCAGAATGCTTATTTAGCTGCGGCAGCATTGAAATTAAATGCTCGTTATATTCATTCCATCAAGTCAGATGCCATAATTCAAGTGTAAATACCCCAAACTTAGTACACAACTCACGTAGAAAATTAAGCTGCTTGTTTTAGTGTTTTGTATTCAATCGGTGTCATGTTATTTAATGCCTCATGCGGTCTTTCGGTATTATAAATCGTTAACCATTCTTCGGTTATTCTCCTTGCTTGAGCTAAGTTGTTAAAAAGATATAAATCGAGTACCTCAGTGCGATAGGTACGATTAAATCGTTCAATATAGCCATTTTGATATGGGCTACCGGGCTGGATATAATCAATGGTTATATCATGTGATTTAGCCCAGTTTATAAAGGTTTTTCCTGTAAATTCTGGCCCATTATCGACCCGTATTTTTAATGGATAACCATGATATTCGGCCAGTTTATCTAAGTAACGGGTAATCCTTCCTGCCAGTAAGCTTACTGCAATATCAATACCTAACGCCTTACGATTAAAGTCATCGATAACATTGAATGTCCTAAAGCGACGTTGATTACGACTACTGTCACTCATAAAATCCATTGACCAACATTCACCTTGTTTATTGGGGACTAATAACCTTTCCGGGCATCGTGGAGGAATGCGTTTTTTACGCTTTACCCTGAGATTAAGCTTTAATTCACAATACACCCGATATACCCGTTTATGATTCCATTGATAGCCGAGCTTTCTGATACGATTAAAACATTTAGGAAAGCCCCAGCGTAAATGCCGGTCTGTGATAGCATTCAACACCGAAACAATCACCG